>CBDUCT010000005.1:0-26638 GCA_965365715.1 uncultured Cyclobacteriaceae bacterium
CTCATACAAGCCTGCCACTAAACAGCTAAAATATAAACGTGAGGATTTTATAATAATTGTTTCCGGATCAGCTAAAAATTACTTTTTCTTTAGGTCCCCTCTTTTCAGAGATTTGAAGAAGTCTGCCCAGGCTAAAGGGTTGAGGAGTGCATTATATCGGGGCCCTATAGCATCATTCCAGTATGTAAGTCGCTGGTTCATATAATATTTGTAATTCTGGCTTCCATCCATCGGCATGGTCCTGAACATTTCAGCCATGATCTGTTCATTCAGATTCTGGTTTATGGCGTTATAATCCCTTGCATTTGGCAAGCGCATGGCTAGTATGGCCTCTTTCAGTAATTCTTCTGTAGGATAGGGGAATACCTCTATCTCAGGTAATATAATGGTATCTTCTTTTAATGGAATAATAACCGTGATGGCATCTCCCTGGTCTCTGGGAACAATAAAATGTTGTTTTTGGTAACCAATGGCACTGATCACCACGCTATCACCTACAAGTGTTGGCATTGAAAAGTACCCGAACTGATTGGTTGTGGTACCCCTGCCGGCTTTTGGTACATACACATGCACTCCAAGTACGCCACCAGTACTGTCAGGTCGCAGAACTACCCCGGAAAATTGGATAATTTCCAATTCCCCTCCCTGTGCATGAACATCTTTCCCATCAAGAAGAGAAAGGGTAAATAACACAATTCCCAAAGCTATTTTTACTCGCCGACTCAATCTGAAAGCTTAAATTATATACTCAAAGATGAATAATATGACTACAATTCTACTCATTTTAACAATCTTTAACAATTAAATATCATTGAGTGGGACTTAATCGCCTAAACAATTATATTTGAACTTTCATCCCGATTTTATGCGTTTAAAGAACTTTTCCCTAGTATTTGGCGTTCAGCTTTTCAAAGCACTATCCGAAGAACCTCGGGTAAGAATTTTGAATTTAATGTTTATGAAAGGTGAGATGTGCATCACAGATCTCGAGATCATCCTGGAGTTTACCCAGGCCAAAACCTCCCGGCATTTGTCATACCTGAAAAACTCAGGGATCGTTAACTCACGAAAAGCAGATCAATGGGTTTTTTATTCGATAAAAGAGGAAGTAACTGACCTGATAAAATTGATCTTTGACTATTTTGACAAAGACCACATTTTAAAGAAAGATCTTGAAAATTTTGAAATCCTTCTGAACCAGAATGAACTGGCTAAATTCCATCAGAAGGAAAAAAGTTTCCTGGAGTAGATAAAACGTTTATAAATCCCTTATATGAATTACGCTCACTTACTGTTTGACCTGGACCATACACTTTGGGATTTTGAGAGAAATTCAAGTGAGGCTTTGAATGAAGTATATTCCATATATAATATGCAGGTTTTCAATGCATTCAGTAGCCGGGAATTCGTGGATAAATTCAAGGAAGTAAATACCATATTATGGGAGAAGTATGACCGTGATGAGATTGACAGGGAATACATAAGGACAAGAAGATTTGAATTGGTTCTTACCCAACTCGGAATAAAAATTGAAGATATACCCGAAGACATAAGTAAGACCTATCTCAGCATTTGCCCTACCAAAGGGAATGTGATCCCTAATGCATTCGAAGTGCTTGATTATTTAAAAGGTTCATATGAAATGCATATAATCACAAATGGATTCGATGATATCCAGGATACGAAGTTGAATAGCAGCAATCTACGAGGATATTTTGACAGGATATTTACATCAGAGGCGGTAGGACATAAAAAACCCAGTAAGGAAATGTTCAACAAGGCAGTTGAAATGATTGGCGTGGAGAAAAAGGACTGCCTTATGATAGGAGATAACCTTGAAACGGACATAAAAGGTGCTTTAAATGCCAATCTGGATGTTGTTTTTTTTAATCCGGACAACCAAAAACATGACTTGCCTGTCACTTTTGAAATCAGAAAATTGATCGACCTCAAAGCGATCCTATAATTGCCCTGTTTTGCCTTTCCTAAAATGGGGAATTTGAAGTATATTACTTACTTTTGCAATCCTGAAAAGGATACGTTTTTTTAACATAAACCCATAAAATTATGTCAAAAGGATTTTACAATACACCTATCCCAATCAATGAACCTGTAAAATCATATTTGCCGGATTCTTTGGAGAGAAAGGAATTACGCAAGGCAATTGATTCATTAAGATCAGAGGTGCTAGATATACCCATGTTCATAGGGGGTAAGGAAGTTCGAAGTGAAAATAAGAGACCGATTTCTCCACCACATGACCATAAACATATTATTGCTAATTATCATCAGGGAGACAAATCACATGTTGAGCGAGCCATTAATGCCGCCATGGCCGCTAAGCCTGAATGGGAGGCACTTCCATGGGAACAAAGAGCAAGCATCTTCCTGAAGGCTGCTGAACTTATAGCAGGACCATACCGTGCAAAGATTAATGCAGCCACGATGCTGGGACAATCCAAAAATATATTTCAGGCCGAAATCGACTCAGCCTGTGAAATGATCGATTTTCTTAGGTTCAATGTATATTACATGACGGAAATATACAAACAACAACCTGGTTCAGCCCCCGGAATGTGGAACAGGCTTGAACAGCGCCCACTGGAAGGTTTCGTTTTTGCGTTAACACCCTTTAATTTTACCTCCATCGCTGGTAATTTGCCGAGTGCACCGGCTATTATGGGGAACACAGTGGTATGGAAAGCCTCAACAACCGCCATATACTCTGCCCATGTGCTAATGGAAGTCTTCAGAGAGGCAGGAGTTCCGGACGGTGTAATCAATCTGATACTTGTCAGCGGTCCTGTTGCCGGAGATACGATCTTCAGTCATCCGGATTTTGCCGGTATCCACTTTACAGGTGGTACTGCAGTATTCCAGCATATCTGGAAGACCATTGGACAGAATATCGCGGGTTACAAATCGTATCCCAGGATCGTTGGAGAAACTGGTGGGAAGGACTTTATTCTGGCCCATCATTCTGCCGATGCAAAAGAGGTGGCCACGGCTATTACCCGAGGTGCGTTTGAATACCAGGGACAAAAGTGCTCTGCAGCTTCCAGGGCTTATATCCCCGATAACCTATGGCCTGAAGTAAAAGAATATGTATTACAGGATCTGAAAGATATGACGGTTGGACCTGTTGAAGATTTCAGCAATTTCTTTAATGCTGTCATAGATGAAAAGTCTTTTGACACCATAGCAAAGTATATTGATGATGCAAAGGAAAATAAAACGACCAGCATTATTGCCGGAGGTGGTTATGATAAATCCAAAGGTTATTTTATGGAGCCTACTGTGATTTTAACTGAGGATCCCCAATATGTCACCATGTGTGAGGAGATCTTCGGACCAGTAATGACTATCTATGTTTACAATGCTAACCGGTTCGAGGAGACCATAGAGTTGGTTGACAGCACATCTCCTTATTCCTTAACAGGTGCTATATTTTCAAAGGATCGATATGCTATAGACTTGGCTACCAAAGGACTGGTGAATGCTGCAGGGAATTTTTATATCAATGATAAGCCAACTGGAGCAGTAGTAGGTCAGCAACCTTTTGGGGGTGCAAGGGCATCCGGAACAAATGACAAAGCTGGTTCAATGATCAATCTTTTAAGATGGGTTTCTCCACGCACAATCAAAGAGACTTTCGTACCTCCTGTGGATTTCAGATATCCTTTTATGGAGAAAGATTGATTGGCCGGGGGGCGGTTGATCTCGCTAGCCTAGGGACAGTTGATTTTGCTATACCAGGCGCAGTTGATGTAGCTATCCTGATGATAGCCAATAAAAAACGAATTAGTTAAGACAAAAAAATTCCCGCATACCAGCGGGATTTTTTTATATAAGAAAGGCTGTCTTAAAAAAAAGACAGCCTTCTGTAATAGGTATCTTATAGATATTTTTATTCCGCTGCTGTAACAGACACAAAAGATCTGTCCTTCTGTCCCCTTTTAAATTCTACAACACCATCGGTCAATGCAAACAGTGTGTGATCCTTACCCATCCCTACATTCTTGCCAGGATGATGTCTGGTTCCTCTCTGTCTGACAATGATGTTACCGGCTTTGGCAAATTGCCCGCCATAGATTTTTACGCCAAGTCGTTTACTTTCTGATTCACGACCATTTCTTGAACTACCGGCTCCTTTCTTATGTGCCATATTAATTTATTTTATTTCCTCGATCAATAATTTTGTATAAGTCTGACGGTGACCATTCTTGACTTTGTATCCTTTTCTTCTTTTTTTCTTGAATACGATCACCTTATCGCCTTTCAGGTGTTCCACAATTTTTCCGGAAACTTTTGCTCCTTTTACTGTCGGATTGCCCACTTTGACCTTGCCATCATTATCGACAAGTAAGACCTCCTTGAACTCAACCTTATCCCCTGCTTCACCATTCAACCTGGGAGCAAAGATCTGCTGATCCTTTGTTACTTTGAACTGCTTACCTGCAATGTCTACTATAGCGTACATTGATTCTAATTTTTAAAACGGACTGCAAAAGTAAATTTTTTTTACAAACTCACAAAGGATTCAGAGATTATAATTCCCAATTTGGAGGCAAAATATTCCTGACCAGGCAGACATTATCCATATGAAGACGGACGGTATGATATAATTGTCATTGTTCCCTGATTAAAAATTCCCTGAAAAGATATTCATTATTAATACAAAAATTAAATACAAGATAATTCCGGCATAGTCCTCAGAAAAAAAACTCAAAATGGTAAAATTTAAAGTTTCAATTTCAGGCTGAACATAGGCAATCCCATGCTCTGAGATAGTTCCATGCTCTGACTTCCTCGTTTTACAGCGCTTCCCATACGTTTATTAATGAAGTAATTCTGCGGCGTAAAACTAAATGACATATCAGCCCATTTTTTACTGCTCTTTAGGGAAGTCCAGGATTGTTCTTTTTTATACTTGGACACAAATCCCGCCCAGACCGCTGTTCCTGTCGCTACCGGAAGCAACAAATATACATGATGAGAATCGGAGGGTATAAAAAGGGTAACCAGGAAACCAATTGCCGAACCAGCCAATGTGGCATAATTTGTATTCAGGCCTTGTTTACGATTAAATTTTGTGTTCCTGAAAATCCTATGACCTGCATAAGTACCTCCGATTGCAGTAATTGCAGGAAAAATAAAATGCCAGGGTTCTTCCATTGGAGAAATACCAAAACCGAGGCACGTTGCAAGCAAACCGAAGGAAGAATTAGCAAGCATATCTCCTCTTGTAAATTTATATTTATCATATACTTTCCCGGCAAACCAGTAACTTGCCGCACCGGCTGCCAATACTGATGCACCATATACTCTTGGCTCTTCAACATTCCCCGCCACCAATCCAGAAAAAGTTAAAAACGGTATTAGCAAACTGTAGTATTTAAAGGCAGCAACCTTTCCTTCAGGGAATTTTTTCTTCTTTCCAACATGAAATCCCACCTCCCCAAGTGCAATGCTGGATGCAATCAAGGTTGAAGCAAAAGCTTTGCCTTTCCAGGAATCTTCTCCAATGTCCCCAAATAATAGAAAACCAAGGGCAGCACCGTCCAGCAATCCTATGAATTTACCATGCCGGGTCATCATAATTGTACTATAATCTATTCCCTGATACTTTTGTTTGTTTATGGCCGGATAAGCCAGGGAAACACCCAGAGACAGGATCGGCAATGCCGCTGCTCCTGCACCATCCAGCTCGAACAGGAATATAGATGTTATCCCATACCCTAATCCATATAATCCATTGTTCAGGTAAAATTTTCGTTCCGGGCTACTGCCCACAGGTGTGATATCGAATGCTGTAGAATCATTCCTGGCGGATTCTTCTTCAGGTTTTCCTGCCCATTTTCTATTATTCTTCTGATACTTTTCCTTTTCCCGTTCGGATAGATTTTGATAGAAATTTGTTAGATAACTCTTGTATTCCTCCAGGTATTTGAACTCTTCCCGGGTCAGCACTTCATTGTTCTCAATTTTTTTAACCAGGGATTGATAGGTTTCGTTCTGCTCTGCTTCAAAATATGCCCTGGCATTATAGGGAGACTCCTGACCCAGGGTGTTATGACTTAATACACAATATATAATGCATATTGTAGAAAACAAGATCCCTCTTTTAAAAAATATCATGGCAGATTTTAAGGTCACAATAGATCTACTCTATATTCTTTCAAGTTGATTTTGCTAAACTTTCTTTAAATAAAGACCCTGACTTTTTAAAAATAGTTGCTGGGATAAATTTTTACTTCAAACAGGAAGTGAATTCTGAACATTTGAACTCTATTTATGTATTATATTATGTAGATTTTCAGATTTTCCAGATTGCTATGCTTTGAGGATCATATGGGATACGGACATTTTAAAGTGTTAAACTGCAAAAGAAAAATTGAATATTTTCCATATATTTAAAAAGGAAATGTACAATCTGATTTTAAAGTAAACTCATAAACAATGCCTATCATCAATCCACTCTCAGCTATAAAGAAATCCCTTTTTAAGAGGAAGATTGGAAGTTCACCGGAAGATCTGGTCTATATAGGCGATCAGGATCAACAAATTCAGATTACCCTGATAAAATACAATGGACAAACAGCAGAAACCATTGAAATAAAGAACATTGAAGATCTGAAAGAAAAATTTGAAAAGGATAAGATCAACTGGATAAATCTGGATGGCGTTGGGAACAGGGACACAATGAAAGAGCTTGCCGAGTATTTCAAGTTCAATGAACTTATGACCTCTGATATAATGAATACTGAACATCACCCAAAATCAGAAGAATTTGATAATCAACTGTTTACAACTCTAAAAATGGTTTGGCTATCAAAAGAAAATGATGACATACAATTAATCCAGGAACACCTTAGTTTAGTTTTGGGTAATAACTATGTGATTTCATTTCAGGATAAAGTTGAGGGCGATGTTTTCAGTTCAGTTCGTCAGCGTATTATACTTAATAAGGGAAAACTGCGTCAAAAAGGGGTGGATTTTCTGTTCTATAAACTTATAGACAGTATCGTTGACCAGTTCTTCCTGGTAATGGAATTTACCCGGGAACAGATAGAAGATCTGGAGGATTTTATTCTTTCCAATCCTTCCAATAATATGAACGAGAAGATTATAGGATTAAGAAGAAAAATCTCTGAATTAAGGCGTATGATCTTTATGATGCACGGGGCAGTAAAGCATATTGTATCAGAAGATAGTAATTATATCAAGGAGGATACGATTATGTATTTTAAAGATGTCTTGGATCATACAACTCATTTGAGTTCTGATTTTGAATCTTTCAGGGATTATGTCACCTCGATCATGGATATCTATATGTCCAATTTGAGCAATAACCTCAATATCATTATGAAAACCTTGACTATCTTCTCCTTGTTTTTTGTGCCCCTTACATTCCTGGCCGGAATATATGGTATGAATTTCGAATATATGCCGGAATTAAATCATAAATGGGGTTATCCAGCCATTCTGATGGTTATGTTGATTGTTGTTTCATTGATGTACTTTTACTTGAAGCGAAAAAACTGGCTATAGAAAGTCGAATATTATAACTTAATATGCTCTTATAAGGATCTGTTGAACCTGATATTCCGCATCAATCCTTTGTATTTTGTTCGTTTCACAGCACTTTTCCGAAATACATCCTTAAAAACTTCTTCGGTCATCTCAACCCAGTCATTACTTGACATTTTTTTCAGTTTCTCCCTGGGATTGAAGTAAGGTTCACTATGTGGTTCTGAGAAACGGTTCCAGGGGCAAACTTCCTGGCATATGTCACAGCCAAAGATCCAGTTTTTCATTTTTCCCCGGAATGTTTCAGGTATATCATCTTTCAATTCAATGGTAAGATAGGAAATACATTTGGAAGCATCCATCTGGTAAGGTGTAAGCGCTTGTGTCGGGCAGGCATCAATACATCTGGAACAAGTCCCACAAAAGTCACCAACTGGATTATCGTATTCAAATTCTGTATTCAGGATCATCTCGGCAATAAAAAAATAGCTGCCTGAATTTTTATTGATCAGCATGGTATTCTTACCAATCCAGCCTAATCCACTTCTTGCTGCCCATTGTCGCTCGAGCACCGGTGCCGAATCTACAAATACCCGTCCTTTAACATCTTTTATATGTTCCTGGATATGCTTTAGAAAATCCTTTAATTTATCCTTGATCAGAAAATGATAATCTTTACCATAAGCATACCGGGCAATTTTAAAAGAATCGCCTGAATCAATCTCCGATTCAGGATAATAATTATATAACAGACTGATGACGGATTTTGCATTTTCCACCAGTTGTGTGGGATCCAGGCGCTTTTCAAAATGATTGGCCATGTAAGCCATTTTTCCATGGTGATTTTTCCCCAGCCATTTTTTCATGCGGGGTGCTTCTTCCTGTAAATGTTCAGCCCTGGATATACCACAGTATTCAAAACCCAGTTTCTTTGCAGTGTTTTTTATAAATGCAGTATTTTTTGAAATTTCAGGATTTGTCATCTTAAAACAGGGTGCCGGTTTTACCTGGCGGTACTATATTCAGATGTTTATAGGCAAGCTCAGTTGCCTCCCTACCCCTGGAAGTTCTTTTAATATATCCTTCCTGGATGAGAAATGGTTCATAAACTTCTTCAATAGTATCAGATTCTTCGCTACATGCCGTAGCGATGGTATTCAAACCAACAGGACCACCATTAAATTTCTCAATAATGGTCATAAGGATCCGGTTATCCATTTCATCCAAGCCATTCTGGTCTACTTCAAGTGCCTGCAGTGCGATCTCGGCGATCTCTTTAGTTATGATTCCCTTTCCTTTGATATCAGCAAAGTCACGCGTTCTACGAAGCAAATTATTTGAGATCCTGGGGGTACCCCGGCTTCGCCTGGCTATTTCAACTTCGGCATCCTTCTCGATCGGCACGTCCAGTATGCCTGCTGAACGATTAACAATCTTAGATAATAAATTTGCCTGATAATATTCCAGTCTTGAGTTGATACCGAATCTTGAACGGAGGGGAGAGGTCAATAAGCCAGCCCGTGTGGTTGCCCCGACCAGTGTAAAAGGATTTAATTTAATCTGCACTGACCTTGCATTTGGACCGGAATCCAGCATAATGTCTATTCTGAAATCCTCCATGGCACTGTATAGATATTCTTCCACCACCGGATTGAGCCTGTGGATCTCATCAATAAATAAAACATCCTGAGGCTCAAGGTTGGTCAATAATCCGGCGAGATCTCCCGGTTTGTCTAATACCGGCCCGGATGATACTTTAATATTCGCCCCCAGTTCATTTGCGATGATATATGATAAGGTGGTTTTGCCTAAGCCCGGTGGACCATGCAGTAATACGTGATCCAAGGATTCACCCCTCTTTTTAGCAGCCTGAACAAATATCTTCAGGTTTTCAACGACTTTTGCCTGCCCTGTAAAATCCTCAAAATTCAAAGGCCTCAGGGCCTGCTCAATCTCCTGATCTTCAGGACTTAAAAATGATTTATCGCCGTGGAGGAAATCCTCTCTCATATTCTGTATAAAGTTTATACTAAAATAATGACACGCATTCTAAAATATGCCATTTACCTAATTTAATCCTCATTTTTTTCGATCCTGACTAAAAAAATGCCCCTAATATTTGAAGATTGGCATATATAGTCAAGCATTTAAATTGTTTTCAGCTAATCAGAATTTTCGAAAAAATATTCATTTATATTTCAATTTTTAACAATACTTCAGAATTTCTTCAAAATTAAACCTTACGTTTAATGAAAAATCCTTATGAAGAAGATCCGAAAAGAAGACATCTCTCAGGAAGTATTTGACCTTTATGATGAATATGCCCACAATCGAATAGACCGGCGAAAATTCCTTGATAAATTATCAACGTACGCAGTAGGCGGATTAACCGTCAGCTCTCTTTTGAGCTTTATCATGCCCAATTACCAGGATAATTTACAAATTCAGCCTGATGACAAAAGACTGAATACAGAATATATAACATACAATTCACCTAAAGGAGGTGGAGATATTAAAGCGCAACTTTCGAGACCAAAAAACGCTTCCAGGAAATTGCCTGGAATAGTAGTTGTCCATGAAAATCGCGGATTGAATCCATATATAGCAGATGTTGGCAGAAGGGCCGCTTTGGCGGGCTTTATTTCAATCGCACCAGATGCACTTACTCCCCTGGGAGGTTATCCGGGCAATGATGATGAAGGCAGGACATTACAACGCCAGCGGGATCGTAATGAGATGTTACAGGATTTTATTGCAGCCTTTCAATATTTGAAAGATAGTCCGGAATGCACTGGCAATATAGGTGTAGTAGGATTTTGTTTTGGGGGATGGATTTCCAATATGATGGCGGTAGAAGTTCCTGAACTGAAGGCAGCCGTTCCTTATTACGGTGGACAGCCATCCAGTGACCAGGTCCCTAAGATCAACGCCCCGTTATTATTGCATTATGCAGGCCTGGATACAAGGGTTAATGAGGGATGGCCGGAATATGAAGCAGCCCTGAAAAAGAATAATAAGGAATACACGGCATATATCTATCCGGATGTAAATCATGGTTTCCACAATGATTCTACGCCCCGATATGATGAAGATGCTGCCGAGCTGGCCTGGGGCCGGACAATTGACTTTTTCAAGGAGAAATTAGAATAATGTATTAATTTTAAGGATATAGCAATTTTTTAAACTATTGAAGACAAAAAAACAGGATTTTTTGGGAGAAGGTTTACGTAAGAGCATAATGAAGAGTAGCCTGTTTCTTTCGATGTTATTTTTATCAATGACATGGATGGAGCTGACTGTGAATGGTCAGGACCTGCATATCAAAAGGGCCACTACTCCTATTAAGGTCGATGGGGTTATGGATGAAGGTGCCTGGCTGGAGGCAGATGTTGCTGATCATTTTAATCAGTATTTCCCATATGACAGTTCAGAGGCTATTGCCCCTACTGAGGTTAGAATGACGTATGATGAGGATTACATTTATGTTGTAGCAATCATGCGAAGCCTTGGCCCGAGAGAATATGTAATACCCTCTCTTCGAAGGGATTATCGCGGGGAGGCATATGATGGTTTTTCGGTAATTTTCGATACATATAAAGACAAAACAAATGCTTTTCTTTTCGGAGTCAATCCATATGGAGTTCAACGGGAAGGACTTATTTCCAATGGAGGAAACTCCCGAAGAAGAGGAGGAAGGAGTAGTGACTTCTCCCTAACCTGGGATAATAAATGGTACTCTGAAGCTAAGATCTACGAAGACCATTGGATAGCTGAAATGGCCATACCATTCAAATCGATCCGGTTTAAGGAAAGTATGGATTCATGGTTTATAAATTTTTACCGTATAGACAGTGAATATGCTGAAAGATCCACATGGTCACCTATCCCCAGAAATTTCAGTTTGATTAATATTGGCTTTAATAAAGAATTAAAATGGGATGAACCCTTGAAAAACCCAGGTAAAAATATTTCCCTGATTCCCTACACTGCCTTTAAAGTCAGCAAGAATTATGAGGAGGATACCCCTACAAAAACTAAATTCACTGTAGGAGGTGACGTAAAACTGGCTTTGTCTTCTTCTATGAACCTTGACCTTACCGTCAATCCGGACTTTTCACAGGTAGAAGCCGATCAGCAGGTGACCAACCTGGATCGGTTTGAGATCTTCTTTCCTGAACAACGACAGTTCTTTCTGGAAAACGCGGATCTGTTCGCGGATTTCGGAACCTCGGCAGCAAGGCCTTTTTTTTCTAGAAGAATTGGAATCGCACGAGATACAACCACAGGGACTAACCTGGAGAATCCCTTATATTTCGGAGCCAGGATGAGCGGAAACATCAACAATAAGTGGCGTACTGGGTTTCTCACCATTCAGGCGGCTAAAGACAATGACATAGCCCTACCATCCATTAATTATACCGTTGCCTCGGTACAATACCGCCTGGGCCAGAGATCAAACGTGGCGGCCATGTTCGTGAGCAAACAACCCTTTCAGGACTCCATAGGCGGCGAGTTTACCGTGCAGCCAAGCACTTGGAACAGAACCCTTGGGCTTGACCTGAACCTTGCAACCCCGGATAATAAATGGAGCGGGAAAGGATATTACCATCGGTCCTGGGATGAGATGGGTTTAGATTCAACTTATTCCTATGGGATAGGTGTAAATTATAATACATATCGCTGGGAGGCAAGGTCGGATTTCAGATCTATCGGGGCTAATTTCAATCCTAGGGTAGGTTTTGTTCGACGAACTGATTTTAACCAGATACGAGCTACGGTTTATTATAATTTTTACCCGTCAGGAGGTCGTATCCAATCGCATGCTCCGGGATTGGATGCGGATTTTTTGAATAACAGACTTTATGGACTGACAGACTGGGATGCCAATATTCTATACCGCATAAACTTCAGAAATACAGCTCGTTTTAGTATGAGATTACGCCGGCAATATACTTATTTATATGAACCTTTTGACCCCAGTGGATCGGATGGGATTGAGCTTCCGGCTGATTCTGAATATGCCTATAACTTTATTATTGCCAGGTTCAGTTCAGATGAAAGGAAGCCATTTTTCTATACGGTCTCCACCCGATCCGGTGAATACTACAACGGAACAATCATCAATTTTGAAGGAACATTTTCATATCGTTTTATACCATATGCCGTTGCGGCTGTTAATTTCGAATTTAACCGGGTACGCTTACCTTCACCTTACAATGATTCGAATTTGGTACTTGTCGGACCAAGGTTTGATATTACTTTTACGCGTAATATTTTCTGGACAACTTTTATTCAATACAATAGCCAGATCAACAATGTGAATGTAAATACCCGTTTCCAATGGAGATTCAAACCGGTATCAGACCTTTTCATAGTATATACTGACAATTACTTTGCCGGCCTGGAAGACAGGTTTATAGATTTCAGCCGTCCCAAGCTGAGAGCTTTTGTTATTAAATTAACGTATTGGTTTAACCTGTAAACCAGCCTGGAAAAATATAAAGAATATTAGCGACCACTTATTCAGATATCCGAAAATAGGTCCCAGTCCAACAATTATTATCCCGAATTACCTTTATTGGGTACTGTATAAACCGTTAGAATCTACTCCAACACTTTAAACTGCAATCAAAGATTCTTTGTCTAATGATAAACAAAGGCTGAAGGTTCCGGACATAGTTTAATAAGACTTATAATATGGATGAATCACGGAAATTCCAGATTTTATAATTTTTATGCAATCCTATCCGCAAGTTTTCTCATTTAAAAGCATCATAAGGTAAAAGGTTAAACTAAAACAACGAAGAAATGAGAAGTACAAAACTAAATATCTGGGCTTTGGGATTAATTGTAATTCTAATATTTGCCGGTTATGAGGCAGAAGCTCAAAGGGATCGCGGGAATGGATTCGGTAAAGGATATAGATCAGGAAATCCAAGAGGTGATGGAGATGGATCAGGGCCTCTAAGTCTTATGGAATCAGCTCTTGATCTTAACGATGAACAAAAAACACAGATTGAGAAAATTCATCTGGATATGCAAAAGGAGCTCTTACCGACCTTAAACGAATTACGGGAGAAGAATACAAAACTAAACACCTTAATTTCTGAAAACGAAAGTGAATCAAAGATCAACCAGTTGATCGATGAGATCAGCAAACTTCAGGCGACTGTCCGAAAGGGGCGTATCAGCACCCATTTCAAGGTCAGGGAACTACTTACTGATGAACAGAAAATTAAATTCGATACATTTTCCGGTAACAGGTTTAATGGTATGGGGCGTCATCCCGGTAGCATGGGCCGGTATGGACGTGGAAGGATATAAACGCATGTAGTTGAGATTGGACAATTGAAAACCTGTGAAGATACTATTTCTTTGCCGGTTTTCTTTAAACTCCATTTTTAAACTTCCTATAAACAATTATCTTTATTCTACAGGGTACAGTACATATGGAAATTGGCGATTCAGAGCTTGTTACTAAACTAAAAAATGCTGATGAGCAAGTTTTTCGCCAATTGGTTCTGCAATACCAGGACAAGATTTTCAACACCTGTATCAGCCTGGTTAAGCATGCTGAAGACGCTGATGACCTCACTCAGGAAGTATTTATAGAAATTTTCAGATCCATACATAAATTCAGGGAGGATTCCCTGCTATCTACCTGGATCTACCGGATTGCAGTCAATAAATCCCTGGAACACCTTAGGAGAATGAAAAGAAAAAGGAGAGCCGGGATCTTGACCTGGTTCAATAAAGAAAACCGGGAAGTGAGTAATGATGCAGCTGATTTTAATCATCCCGGTGTTATGGCAGAAAACGAAGAACAATCCCGTATTCTATTCAGGGCTGTTGAAAAATTACCTGAATCACAAAAGATAGCGTTTACCCTGCATAAGCTGGAAGGATTATCATATGAACAGATTGCTGCAGTCATGCAAAAAACTCTTTCCTCGGTAGAATCCCTTATGCACAGGGCAAAATCAAACTTAAAGAAGGAATTGTATGAATATTATAGATCATTGTAAGAGCACAAGTTATTTTGAAAAATAACATCTAAATAGTAGATAAATGGAAAAAAAGGATCAAGATATCGAAATCCTGGTTGAACAAACCCTGAGTGCTTTTGCTGGTGCAGATCGGGCCAGGCCAAAGCCATTTTTATTTACAAGAATAATGGCTCGAAAAGAAAAATCACCGGCTGGATCATCTGGCATGATATCACCCGTAATTCTGCGTATTGGATTGGCCTTTATTATCATGATCATAGCCTTTAACATATATACTGCGACTACGATATTCAGGAATTCTGTATCAAATACTTCACTGGATGAAAATGAACATGCTTTTGTGGAAGATCTTTATCCTTCAACCCCTACTCTGGACAATATAACTTTAACAACTTCAAATCCCTAGATGATGGAAATACTGACAAACAAAAGGTTTTTGTGGATTATTATCCTGGTCCTGTTGATCCTTAATATCGTTTCACTTTCAACAATCTGGCTTAGACCCTATGAATCCGGAGTTACCGGAACCAGGGAGTTCAGACGCCCGCTTGCAAAAGATCATTTCCTTAACAAACGATTGAATTTTACACCTGAACAACAGACCCAGTTTGATATACTACTATCAAAACATCGCGAAACACTCGACTCAAAAGTAATTGAAATAAGTTCATTGAGAAAAGAACTCATGAGCATGATGCGAAATCAGGAATTCACAACGGAATCTGAAAAAATTGTACAGAGCATAGGCCAGAAGCAAAGTGAGCTGGAATTGATCAATTATAATCATTTTAAAGAGATCATGGCCATATGTAATAAAGAACAGAAACAGGTTTTTATTGAAACTATGATGCGGGCTGTAGGACCAAACCGGAGAATGGGCATGCCTGATGACAGGAGAGGATTCGGAAGAAACTCCAGACCGGGTAGAAACCGATAACCTTTTTCAAAGTATCAAGAAAAGCGAATTCTCAAATTAGATCAGAAAGTAAAGCATTATTCAGGTACCAAGAGATCGAATTCACTTATTACAAAGCTCCGTATTAAATGGAAAACGGAATTTACGGGCCACCCAACCCGTAAATTCTAATTCAGTTCCTTAGATCAAGATGTTTTAATCCCGCATCCCACAGCCTTTGTTGTTGCAGGCTTAGGTTCCTGACCCTTTTCAATAGACATGATAGCATTTTCAAGGAACTTTTCATTAACACCATCCTCATCGCGTGCATTATCATCAATTGCACCATGATACCGTACAGTTAACTTGCTATCCACAAGATATACTTCCGGGGTTTTTGTTGCTCCGTATTTCGGAAAGACCTCCTGTCCATCATCAAAAAGGTACAGGAACTCAAATCTCTTTTCCTTTGCATTCGTTTTCATGGCTTCAAAGCTGTCTCCGGGTACAACATCAGGATCATTGGGCTGAATTGCAACGACCGGATATCCTTTCGAGGCATACTTACCATGCAATTGAATAATCCGTTGTTCGTTTGCTTTTGCTACGGGGCAAGTATTGCAAGTAAATATCACAATAAAGCCTTTTGGTTTATTTCCATTACCATCCATGATGTTCTCAAAAGAATATTCTTTACCATCAATATTCTTTAATTTGAAATAAGGGGCTTTATCCCCTACTTTAACTCCCGTGATCTCAGTTTTTTCTGTGGTTTCGTTAAGAGAACCAGCTTCGTTACCGGTCTGGCCAGTAAATGATGCCAGGACCATTGACATAGAAATTAATAGTAGTTTTTTCATTCTTATTAATTTAAATTATTGTTTAGTATAAATGGTTTAATTATTTCTTCCAGTTCCTGTGTGTTGTTAAAGGGAGCATCAGCAAAGTATTTCTTCTTTCCATTATAAATGTAAGTTACCGGGATGGCACCCGACCATTCGCTGGAGACCTTGTCAATCCAGTCATTAAAGTTCCCATCCAGCAACACAACAACTGTTGATTTCAGTTTCTTCTTTTCAACAAAAGGAAGAAGCTTGCTTTCTATCTGTTTAGGAAAATCCAGGCTGCATAGAATTACCTTAATCTTTTCCTTACTATATTTTTCATTTACCTCTTCCAGGTAGGGCAACTCCTCAAGGCAGGGTTTGCACCATGTCGCCCAGAAATTGATGATGTATGTTGTATCATTATCCAAATGAAACATAGGTTCAATGTTGGAAAACTTTTCATAAACAGGGATATCCCCGGTATAAGATGTAGGTTTCGGCCATATATCAGATTTTTCCCCATTTAATTTATGGGATTTTTCAGTACTTACTTTATCCTCTTTTCCACTTGACAGTACCTGGTCGCTAAGGAAAAGGCTTATCATCATTGAAAGGATAAGCCAGAGTTTGAGTTTTTTCATAGTTTGCCTAATTGGATAATAAAGCCTGAATCAACCGGGAAAAAACCGGTTTCATTCTTAAGCAATCAGAAAGATAATACTTTCTATAAACTAATCGAAAAGAAAAATGGCAAACAGCGATATTTATCTTACAAACGACATCTGAAAAATTTTCATAAAAAGGGTGTAAATTGGCCCTTCAATTTAAGATTTACGATGTTCCACAAAAGCAGAATATATCCTGTTATATTGATCCTGGTGGTGTTTGTGGTTTGGATGTACCGTCAGAATTCAGAAAAACTGGAAAAAGTGTCCTTTAATGGTGAAACGATGGGCACTTATTATAACATCATTTATCTCCATCCGGATGGGACAATTTACAAGTCCGCAGTCGATTCCCTTTTGTTGGTATGGAATCAATCCCTGTCGACTTATATAGCTGATTCAGAAATTTCGCAGTTTAACAGAAATGACTTCCTTGCTTTTAAATCTCCATTTTTTTATCCTGTGCTCTTAAAAAGCAGGCAGGTATATGAAGCCACAAAGGGGGCTTTTGACCCAACGGTTATGCCCCTGGTCAATGCCTGGGGATTCGGGCCTGAGGAGAACGAAATGCCGGACAGTACTCAGATCAACGAATTGATTAAACTGGTTGGATATGATAAGATTATATTTGATGAAAATGAGGTTAGAAAATCCCTACCGGGGGTGTCCCTGGATTTCAGTGCCATAGCAAAAGGATATGGCGTAGATGTGGTGGGTGAAATGCTGGAAAATAGAGGCATAGAAAACTATCTGGTCGATATCGGAGGGGAAATTATGTGTAAAGGGATAAATGACCGTGGGACACCCTGGACAACAGGCATAGAAGATCCCTCAGTAGAAATATTCGATAGGAAAATAAAGGCAGTTATTGAAGTGACTGACAAAGGCATTGCGACATCCGGCAATTACCGTAATTTTTATGTGAAAGATGGCAAGAAATATGCACATACGATCAGCCCTTTTACAGGATACCCCGTAGAACACTCCATGTTGAGCGCTACCGTGGTTGCAAGTGATTGTATGACAGCGGATGCATATGCTACTGCCTTTATGGTTTTAGGTATAGAGGAAGCTATTCCAATAATTAATAGTCATCCGGAAATGGATGCTTATTTTATTTTTTCAGATAATGAAGGAACTATAAATACCTTTATGACCGAGGGATTTAGATCCATATTAAAAACCGAGAATTAATATGACACCTAAGATTGAGTGGGTAGGTGAATGGTTTGGTTCGCCCTATTATCATATTCTGTATAAAAACAGGGACGCAAATGAAGCCAGGTTATTCCTTGATAACCTGATAGATTACCTGAATATTCAAAAAGAAGACAAGATCCTTGACCTTGCCTGCGGAAAAGGCCGCCATGCCATATATTTAAATCAGAAAGGGCTCGATGTTACTGGTTTCGATATATGCCAGGAAAATATTCAGGAGGCAAGGAGCCACGAGAATAACAGACTGCACTTTCATGTTCATGATATGCAGTTCATATTCAGAAAGAACTATTTTAATTATATATTTAATTTTTTTACAAGCTTCGGATACTTTGATTCAAAACAGGAAAATGAAAGTGTTGTCAAAGCAGCAGCCGAAGGACTGGTAAAAGGGGGTAAGTTTTTGATTGATTTTCTTAACCCGTATACTGTCATACATCATCTTGCACCCGAAGAGATCAAAGATATCAATGGAATTAGGTTCCACATAACAAAAAAGATCGATGATGGAATGATCGTGAAGGATATAAAATTTTTTGATAGGGGAAGGAATTATCATTTTTATGAAAAAGTAAAGACCATCAGAAGGGTTGAGTTTCTGGAGTATTTTAAGAATACCGGATTGGATGTTCTCGAAATATTTGGGGATTATGACCTGAATTCCTATGTTGCCGAAAAATCTGATCGAATGATCTTTCTTTTAAAGAAATAGCATCCATGGTATTGAATTCTATCATATTGTTTTTATCTGCGTTCCTGGGTGGAATATCCATGTATCTTTTCCCAACCCTGAAAGATAAGAAGTTTGATTACCTTTTGATTTTTGCAGGTGCTTATCTTTTTTCAATCACCATTATTCATATTCTACCAGAAGTGTATGCGCAGTATACCGATTCATTTCAGATCGGAGTATTTATACTTATAGGTTTTGCTCTTCAAATGATCCTGGGTGTTTTGTCCACCGGGGTGGAACATGGTCATATTCATCATATCGATAAAAATGAGAAACACATAACACCTTTAGTCCTGGTAATCGGTTTGGGAGTGCATGCATTTCTTGAAGGTACTATTCTTGCCCACCCGGTCAGTTCAGGCATTCACAATCATGCCGGGGGTATCATATTTGGTATTGTTTTACATAAAATACCCGCTGCACTTGCCTTAATGGTGATCATAAGTGCTTATAACAGCAGGGCAAAAGCATTATTCTATCTTATCATTTTTAGTATTTGCTCACCTTTAGGTTTGATCCTTGCCTCTTTCATTGGAAACTATCATGTCTTTTCCGTAAAAGAAATGGCCTGGTTATATGCCATAGTTAGCGGAAGCTTCCTACATATTTCCACGACCATATTCTTCGAATCTAATCCAAAACATAAGTTAAAACTTCCAAGGCTAGGAATCGTTTTTCTTGGTGCACTGGTCGCCATATTGATAGAAATGCTTTTTTAGTGGAAATGGTAGGGAGCTTATTCCTTCGATAGCAAATAAAGGAAACATGATAAGGTGCCCACTTACCCTAACCGCCGTTGGAATAATTACTTATATATGATTTAATCCACTCAATCCTTTGTCCTCTTGCGAAAGAATATACTTTTTCATTATCGGTAAGGTATTCAAGTAAAATCAACACCCTCGAATAATACTGCTTATCAACTTCATAATTTAATTGCGCTCTTTCGACTTCGGCTCTTTGAAATAGTAGTTCAGCAAGAATTTTTATCTGTCCATCGTTCAGATCATCTGTGATTATGATTCTTGATAGTAAATCAGAGTGGTCAATGTTTAGATAAACCTCAGGCATTTTTAATCCAAAATCCAATAATGAATTCTCAATGACCTTTTTCGCTTCATGGAATTTTCCCTGTTCTTTTAATCCCAATAACTTGGCAATTACCACCCCAAGCTGATTAAAGTAACGCATTAAATAATCTTTTTCCACATATCCCATTTATACTAAATTTAAATACAGTTTTTCAAAAAAGACAACAAAAGAATATTACTAAAAATACCCAATCTTTAAAAAGTATATGATATTAAATTCCTTGCATTACCGATCAAAAAAGTTATACGTGAAAGATCCAAATGGAGATTTCCAGCACGTGTATTCAACATGAATATTGGTTAATTTCTAAAGATATATTTATTGAGTTTAGTTCCCTTAAAATTATGGAATTTCTTTTACAGATCATCATTACATTTAAAGACGTAAAAAAAACTGCCCGGGGATGGGCAGTCTTTTCAAAAACTGAATATGAAATTTAGAAACTGACATGAAAGTAAATGCCAGAGCTACGAGGTACGATCTTATAACCATGCGGTGTATGTCTGAATAATATATCATGATATTGATAATACAGCCTTCCATTTATATACACTCTACTATATCCATGTGGTATTGTATTGAAGTAAACATGTGTTGGCATGTCAACAGTGAAGTAACCATGACGCCAGTCATATCTGTAAAATCTTCCACTATGGTAATAGAATTCCCCAAAATTCGAATGATAAAATACCACCGGGTAATTGTAATATGTCCAGGGTGATGGATGATAATGTTTCGTGTAATAGTAGTGTTTGTTATACGCATGATGATGCTTATGATACCACTTATGCTTCTTATAACTTGTATTATGATTATTATAACCATTACTCTTATAAGTATAAGTCTGCTTCTTGGGCTTAGTTTCACGCTCAATAAACCTACCCTCGTTGCTGGCAGTAGTATTTCTCCGATCATAGTTCAAGGATGTTCTTGCATTTCTTGCATTATCCTGCCTGGCGACCGAACCTGAACCACTTCGACTCCTGTTTATATCTTCACTTCTTGAGGAAGTAGTAGCCCTGAGCCTGCTATGGCTGTTATCATCACTTCTCTGAGCAGTCGTAGTTCCTGTCCTGCTCCGGTTTTTATCCCCGTTCCTACTGGACCGTTGCTGTGCATTTACTGCGAAACTTAATATTAATAACAATATGCTTATCAATATTATGATTCGGTTTAACTTGTATGTATAATATGTAGTTTTCATGACTTTAAATTTTATGTCTGCCTCTGATTCCTCTTCCTGAGGAGATGCAAACGAGTATAACAATATATTTAAAATCATGGCGCCAATCTTAATTTCAATATGAATGTTGCAAAGGGTATGCCAAAAAAACTATATTGCTGATATTCAGATATTTATATTATTAGCCAGATTAGATTTCAGGCTACAGAAATCTTTGTTAGGGCTTCCAAAAAACGATTTCAAATTTAATCAAATAGGCCATTATCCAATTTGTCAATGATACCAATATGGATTAATTTGGCATTAATTTTTTACTTTTTGAACCACATTCATGATAAAAAATAATATTACCGGTACAGCATTTTTGTTAACCGGGGGAGCATTTATGAAAGTAGATGCAAAAACCTCTCATGGACTTATCAGGGGTTCCGATCGATTTACTATAACCGCTGTAATAGATCCTATTTATTCGGATAATGACGCAGGAGAATTACTGGATGGCAATAACCGGAATATACCCATCTACGAATCCATGGAGCAAGCAATACTGGAAAAAGGCAAACCTGATTATTGTATAATAGGCATTGCCACAGTTGGAGGCAGGCTTCCTCCTTTTCTGGAAGAATCCATTTCAAACGCACTAATGCATGGCATATCAATTATCAACGGACTCCATGATTTTTTGAATGAAAAACCCCAATATGTAAAACTGGCTGAATCAAATAATTCTCAATTAATCGATATCAGAAAACCCAGGCCTTTCAGGGAATTGAAATTCTGGACATCAGAGGTATATTCTGTAAAATGTCCCATTATAGCCTTACTGGGCATGGATTGTGCTGTGGGCAAAAGAACAACCGGACAATTTATTTTGGATGCTTTAAGCCACGCAGGGAAAAAAGCTGAGATGATCTATACTGGTCAGACTGGATGGCTTCAGGGTCATAAATACGGATTTATCTTTGACGCAACCCTGAACGATTTTGTCAGTGGGGAATTGTCAAACGCCATTTTAGATGCTTACAGAAATGAAGACCCTGATTACATATTTCTGGAAGGCCAATCCGCACTTCGCAATCCAAGCGGACCCTGCGGTGCGGAACTTTTGCTTTCAGGAAATGCAAGATATACAATTCTTGTTCACGAAATTAGCAGGAAACATTTTGATGAAAATCCAGAATGGGGTAATATCCCATCGGTTGAAAGTGAGATCAAATTGATCGAGACTTATAATTCCAAAGTGATCGCACTAGTCTTAAATACCAGGGGATGTTCTAGGGAAGAAGTTGAATCGGCGAAGTTTGAATATGAAAAGCAATTGCAAATTCCTGTTTTACTACCTGTCGAAGAAGGCATTATGAAGATCCTACCTGTGCTGGAAAAATTAATAAACAATGAAAATTAAAAGTATAAACGCATTTAGAAAGGATCTGGCACTTACCAAACCATATACAGTCGCCTATCAGACCTATACAAGTGCAGAAAATGCCTTCATAGAGATACAGCTTGAAAATGGAATAACTGGTTTAGGCGCTGCGGCCGAAGGTGAATTTGTGATTGGTGAAAGATTGGAAGATACAATTTCGAATTTGCAGTCTGAAGATCTTTTGAATTGGATAGATCGTGATATTCTTCATTTTCAATCCCTGATAAACGAATCTAAAAAACTTTTCCCTGAATATTCAGCCACCAGAGCAGCAATTGATATCGCCTTGCATGATGCCTTTTGTAAATTCCTGGATATCCCGGTGGTCGATTTTTATGGAAGGCGACACAAGTCTTTACCAACGTCAGTTACTATAGGCATTTGTGATGTCGAAAAAACACTACAGGAAGCCAGAGAATATAAAGACATGGGATTTTCAATATTGAAGGTGAAAACTGGACATAACGTCGACCTGGATATCGAACGGTGTATTAAATTAAGAGAAGAATTTGGCAATTATTTTAAGATAAGAGTGGATGCCAATCAGGGATACGATTCGGGCCAAACCATCAAATTCTATAAGGCGACGAAGAATCGGGGAATAGAACTGATAGAGCAACCCTTACAGGTAGGTGAGGAAAAGAAAATGGATCTGCTTCCCTACGAAATCAGGAAGATCATAGCCTGTGATGAATCCCTTAAAAACAGTGCCTCGGCATTTAAACTCGCTAATGAACCAATGAGCTGTGGAATTTTCAATATCAAACTTATGAAATGCGGCGGTTTATCTGGTGCCTTTGATATAGCCAGAATAGCAGAAGTAGCTGGTATAGATTTATTCTGGGGTTGTTTTGATGAAAGTATTGTCAGCATATCAGCAGCCCTTCATGCTGCATTTGCGTGTCAGAATACCCGCTATCTCGATCTTGACGGGAGCCTTGACCTTGCCGAAGATATTGTAACAGGAGGATTTGAGATTCATGATGGGATGATGTTAATTGTCGATGGTCCCGGATTCGGGTTTACAAAAATCAATTAAGATATAATATGTCATGGTAAGAGCATTTTTCACCCGGCCAGGCAAGAATCAATTTTATGAAAACATCATGCCGAAAACAATAAAAATGATGATTCCAGTATTCATTTCACTACCGGATATAATTTACTAATATTTTTGGTCTGTACTAATTATTATAGAAGTGCTTAATCAAAATGAATAAAGGTAGTTTTTGATTATTTCGCTAATTTGACCTAAATTTTTACGAATGAAAAGAATTATACTTTTATTAATAACCATAGTAATCCCCTTCTTATCACAAGGACAGGAAGAAAAACCACCTAAAAAAGGCTGGATAGGATTTAGTATGGGTGCAGCAGTACCTGTTGGAGATTTCGGATCGGAGGAAGGTGGAAACGCCGGCACAGGCTTCAATTTTAATTTAATCAATTTTGGATATAAATTTCATCCCAATATTGGATTGAATACCATGATCATGGGTTCGGTTCACGCATCCAGCTCAGGCGCACTTATAGATTTAGGGAATTGGGTATATGGTGGATTTCTGGTCGGACCGATATTTACACTGCCCACTGAAGTCATAGAGTTCGACTTTCGTCTTCTGGGAGGTATGATGGGTGTTGGCACTACAAGCAGTACATCCAATAACGGAGCTGGATTTGGTTATAACATTGGATTGGGATTTCGACTTAATGCAGGGAGATTAATTGCATTCCCTATATATATTGATTACTTACATACCAATCCATCTATTACATTATTTGGAAATACAGATAACCTATCTGTTGATGTTATAAACATCACCTTTGGATTGGCATTTAGAATTAGATAAATACGGATTTGTCTTTGAAATTAATATAAAATACAACGCTGATCCAGAACTGGTTTTTTTCTTAAATAGTTTAATTCATCAGAGATTTATCATCTGCAGGATCATAAAGCAGCGTATCGTTTTTATAAAACGTTATACCTTATTCAGAATCTGAAGAATTCCTTCAGGATAATTTTTGCCCTTCAGAGATCAATAAATTCTTGGTTGCTATGATCCCATCAGGCTCACTCAATTCACTCCCCTCATATTCAATTCCTATATAACCAGTAAATCCTGATTCCTTAACAATGGATAACATTTTTCCGTAGTCAATGGTCGTTTCCTGGCCATTCTTATCGAAACGATAGGATTTTGCACTAACTCCCTTTGCAAAAGGCAACATCTCCTTTACTCCAAGATAACGGTCATATACTTCGGGACAGGTCCCGTCCTGTGTACTACCCCATTTCCTCGCTGTACAGAAATTGCCAAAATCAGGCAGCGTGCCGCAGTTATCCTTCCCAATTTGCGTAATCACTTGAGCTACCCATTTACCATCGGATGAATACAATCCGTGGTTTTCGATCACAACATTTATATCCACTTTAGCAGCATAATCTCCCAGAGAGCCCATCCCATCAACCAGGGCATTACTGACTTCCTCCTTGTTCCCATCGCCAAAACCATTGACCCGGATGGAATGACAGCCGAGTGCTTTCGCATGATCAACCCATTTATAATGGTTCTCAACGGCTTTCTTACGTTGCTTATCATTGGGATTACCCAATTCACCTTCGTCATCAACCATCATCAAAAGGCTTTTGACTCCATGATCTGTGGCGCGCTGCTTCAACTCACCCCAGAATTTCGAATCGGTGGCATATTTTGCATATAAGCTATTCACATATTCAACTGCATCGATATTAAACTGTTCCTTAGCGATAGCCGGAAATTCTTCAGCCTTCAACTTATTATCATTAAAACTCCTGTGCAAGGACCATTGAGCTAAAGAGATCTTAAAGAATAATTCTTCAGAATTTAGAGAACCTGGATTTGTAAAAACCCGTGGAATAGTAGAAGCCCGGGCGGTATCTAAAAGTGATATCCCTATACAAGTACCAGCAATTCCTTTTAGGCTATTATTTAAAAATGTCCGTCTTGATAGATAAGATTTCATTTTTATAAACGGTTATTGAATTCTAATACAAATTAATAATAATTCCTTTAAACCACTATTTTTCATAAATTAGGTTGCTTTTAAAGGATATAATAAAATCATGAAACGACGAAATTTTTTAAACCGACTTTCCTTATCCGCTGGTGCAGTATTAATGAGTTCAGGTTGCAGGCAATCCATCGACAAAAAAGAAATCCCCGACAATCCAGATTTAGCTGGAAAAAGGAATTCTGGATCTATTTTGGAGCCATCTCGCGAAATTCCCGTGGTGGATAAAACAGATGTACTTGTAGTGGGTGGAGGCCCGGGCGGAGTAGCCGCCGCTATTGCTGCAAGCCGGACAGGTGCCAGAACCATCCTGGTTGAGAGATACAACCATCTTGGAGGATTGTGGACAGGAGGCCTCGTACTTCCCTTGCTTTCAACACATGGGCTAAGCAAAAAGAATGGGCAGATAAAAGCCATTTATGGAATAGGGGATGAAATCGCCGAACGGTTGAAGAATCTGGGAATGGCAGTAAACGAAGTGAATCCGGTAGTGGACCCTGAGGCTGCTAAATATGTGCTTGAAATGATGGTTAAGGAAGCTGGTATTACCATGTATTATCATTGCTGGGCCTCAAATGTAATAACTTCGGAGGATGCCATCAAGGCAGTTATCCTGGAAACGAAATCCGGGCGGGTAGCGATCGAGCCAAAGGTGGTCATCGATTGCACCGGCGACGGGGATATATTTCACCTGGCTGGAGAAGATTACGATATGATGCAATTTGAGATTGGTCTTGTACACAGGTTGGGAAATGTAGACCGTGTCGATCCATCCAGGCCTGGATATAAAAAAATAAACATCGGGGGCGAGACACCCATTCCTTCAGTAAACTGGGTGAATATGACTGGAGGTGAATACGAAGATGCCCTGGATTTTAAACGTCTATCGGAACTACAGCAAGCACATCGCATTGAGATATGGGATAATGTCCAGAAAATTCGTTCTAGCCCTGGTTATGAGGATATCTTTCTTCTAAATGATTTTATCTTTCCAGATATCCCAATAAC
>CBDUCT010000006.1:0-25546 GCA_965365715.1 uncultured Cyclobacteriaceae bacterium
CGTGCGCTGGAGCCGGGTCTAATGCATACCGTTATTCCCAAGTCGGCCTACAAGGGATTGACCGCGGATATTCCTACCGTCGGGACGGTCACCAATCTTATTGCTTCGGCAGACCTGCCGGATGATCTGGTTTATCAGATTGTCAATATAGCGGATATTATAAATTCAGTTGATTAAATACTGTGCATTTGAATATCAATTCTTCTTTTTGACGGACAGCACCCTTACTTTATTGGTTTTTCCTTTGAAAGCAATCTCTCCTATTGTATTGATCAGATAGTTTCCAGGCTTTGATATAAGTTTGACTATATCTTCAGAAACCAATAGCTCAGTATTAAAATCATTGCAGGCTTCCTGTATTCTTGAAGTAGTATTTAAAACATCTCCGGAATAGATAATATCTCTTTTCAGGATCCCGATTTCGCCAACAGTAACCTTCCCGCAATGAATGCCGGCCTTAAATTCCGGAACCAGGTCATATAGTTTGAGAAATTTTTCTTTATGTTCAGAAACCTTATTCTGGATTTCAAAAAAGCAATCAACAGACCTGTTTTTATGCCTGCTGCTATTTAGATCCCAGGTAATTACAATCTCATCTCCAACATACTGATATATCTCTCCATAATAATTCACGATCGGATCAGTTATTACCGAATAGAAATCATTTAACAGGTTATAATACTTAACATGCCCTATTTTTTCAGCTATACTCGTGGAAGACTTCAAATCTAAAAACATAAATACCCTATGTTCTTCTCTTGGATTATAATATTTACCTCTGATAAATTTCCATAGATTGCCAGGTCCGAATTTATCGCTTATTTGAAGTACGAATTGTGTGGTGGAAATAATTATAAGCCAGATCAATAGATTTTTTATCTGCCAGATGGCAAGCATATTACTCAATGTAGCTTTGAGAACACTTTTATTATAGAACGGTAATTCTAAATTATTTGAGAATACAAATAAAGAAATACTAAAGGAGATAATTATATAAACCAATAGAAAACCAATGGCTGTATAGATAATTCCAAAATAGAAAGGCCTGTTCTTTGTCTTTTCACCTACTGTAAAAATCAAAAATGGGCCACCCAGAATTCCAGCCAGAATACCAGCATACATATTAATGAATACATTGAAACCAATATTGATTTCTTTAGCTGCTCCCGGAGCATAAAATCTGACTGCATAATATTCATAAATAAAGAAGGCTACAGAAAGTAGTGTCCAGCTTATTATTATGCCGGACAGTCTTCTCATCTTTATTTTTAATAAAGGAGAAATACGCATATTACCCGGTCATTTGAAAATCATCGATGGTATTAAAATCATTAATAAATTAGTGAAATTATTTAATATCCTTGTGGTATTTAATGCATTTTATCGGCTCAAGATAGAATACCCGGAAATCTGATTTAAGAACCACTAATTATCAGATCACAGTTCAGTTCTGTATCATCGATACGGGCACCGATCTTTTTATAGAACTTTATTGCCTCTGAATTCCATTTCGATACCTGCCAACGGACCCTGTTACATTTCTCTTTTTCTGCAATTTCAAAAACCGTATTCATAAGCTTTTTGCCAATACCCTTTCCCCTGAAAGAGGGCCTTACATACAGGTCATCGAGATATAATGACTTACCCACCCAGGAATAATATATAATAGAATAACTGGTATACCCTATTATCTCCCGCTGTGAATTCCTGGCGACATAGCAATTAAAAAAATCCTTCTGCTCCATCATCATGTCAATGGTTATCGAAACTCTGTCTATGGAATTCTGGAAATCTGAGAATTCGCAGATCAGCGCGTGTATCACTTTAAAATCATTAGTCCTAGCTTTTTCTATTTTGATGTCCATTTTGGTATCGATTTTAAAAAATGAAAAACCTGTAATTAGCTTCAAGCAAAAATATCGTATTTTTAGTACTGGGAATGATTTTGATCAATTATTAGAATTCATATTCGGTACTTCGTCAAATTCATTGATATACCATTTAAACAGTAATTATGAAGAATACAATCATATTATTAAAATTCACTTTTATTATTTCTGCAATTATTATTGCTTGTAACCAGAAAGAAAAGAAGAATAATCCGGAGGTAACCAATGCTGAGATCAGTACAGAAACGGATACATCTTCGTCTCTAAGTGAACCTGAGGGCATGACAACAGAACCGCACAGCATGACCTTTAGAATGAAACTATGGCAGCAGGGGATAGATTTTTATGCGAGGGGAAATGAACCGTTCTGGGAGATTGATATTGAAATGGATAAAGGGATTAAGTTTTCGCACATGGATGGAACCATCATAGAAACCACCTCCCTTGAGGTTCATGAGGCAGCTGATGTAAAGGTTACAAGATTCTCGGGTAGCACAAAACCTGGTGATATTTTTGTCACTGTCAAAGAGGAGGAATGTAATGATACCATGGCAGATCAAAAATTTCGAAACTCGGTTATTGTGGAGATTAAAAATGAAGGAGGGGAAACCAATACATTTAAAGGGTGTGGTGATTATGTGCCTGATTATCGACTACACGATATTTGGGTGCTTATTGAGGCAAACAGTCAAGCCATCGAGGAGGGAATGCTCAATGAAAAGGGCAGACCGACCTTTGAATTTTATGTCGAAGAAGGCAGGCTAAGTGGTTATGCCGGATGTAATAATATGAATGGAAGTTTTTATCGTGCCGGGAAGAATATCCTTCATTTTGATCCTTTAGCCATGACGCGTATGATGTGTCCTGAAATGAAATTGGAAAACCTTATCGCCCAATCGGTAGCTGGTAAAAGAATGAAATATGAAATAAAGGATCTTAAATTAACGCTCAGAGGATATGATGATACTGAGCTGATCTTTAAGAAGATCGATTAAATACTAAAAATAAGATTATAGATATGCTTTTTGTCTCTGTAGACAAGAATGATTTTTTCACTGTCAAAATAACTTACCCTGAATTTCTGATTTCCTTCCTTTTGTATATTTGTATATACGTATATCAGATTTCCTGATTGTTCAGCCTTGTCGAACTTTATGACTTCACCTGGCAGGATCTTAACCGACATGTCGGTGCTATTTACGCCAAGTTCATGCTTTTCAATAAGTTTAAAATCAGATTTCTTATTAAAAAGAGTGGAAAAGTTATTGTAATCGGGTATTTTATTTGAATAAGCCACTCCGCTTACCACACTTGAGCTATTACTTACCTGAGAACGTGATGAAGAATTTTGTTGTGTAACATAAACAACATTACCTCCATTCATAGCCGTTTCAATTTTCAGTTTCATCATGGCTCTGTTTTCCATTTTACCTACACTGCCAAATCCCGTCATTGCCTTAGCCTTTGCACTTACATCATCAAGCAGGTACAATCCGCTTAATTGTCCTTCGGTTTGAATAACCGAAACGTATTCCCAATCCAGGCCATCTACAACCTGCCTGTAAGAAGGCGCCTCGGTAAATGTCTGGACTCTGCCAGATTTAAAGACAATTCTATTTACAGACTCAATTTTTACAGTATTTATAACATCTTCTCCAGGATAATTGAACTTCACTGATTCATCACTGACTTCCTTAATATGGACAGCAAAAACATCACTTTTGGTAAAAATAGAATCAAGGGGTTCCTGGGCAAATACTTTCACTACCGAAAGTAAAGAAAGGAGAAATATAACTGAGCGGGTTTTCATTGAATATATAAATTAAGTTTATACAATGCAGCGAAAATAATAATTTCTAATATAATTTGGAAACCCCCTTTATATTTAATCGCATTAGAAATATATTTCCTGCATATACTAATATCTACATGTATTTTTCTGAAGAGATAATATTTTTTTGATCATCTTCTGATATATTGGATTTGAATTGATGTATCTTTTAAGATATATCAATGTATATGCATCTCAGCAAAATGCCATTTTGAAATATGAACCAAAATAAATTTTTTTTTAATGTATTCAATTACATCCTCATTGTATTTATAGCATTGTGCTTTAATTCCTGCCATCGGGGAAAGACCGTAACTATAAAATACGATTCAACTAGTAATATTCTATCATATGCTATCACAAGACTTACTTCCTCTCTTGAATCATCTGGTTATAATGTTCATAAAGAAGACCTCAGGTCAATAGACGATTCGAAAGTAGTTCTGAAATACCTGGGATTAATTTCTAATGGAAATAACAATCCTGCTTTTGAAGATCAACTGAGTAATCTTGGCAGAGATGGGTATATACTTTCTAAAACAAACGGACAGATAGAAATTATTTCCAGGAATGATCGTGGATGCCTTTATGGGGTAATGGATTTAATAGAGCAGTTAAAACTGGGTCAGGATTTAAATCAGGTAGTTGATAATAATGTCAATCCTGCTCTTTCTTTCAGGGCTATAAAGTTCAATTTGCCATGGGCTCCTTACCGGCCGGGACCTGCAACGGATATTCATAAGGAAACCTGCCGGGATTTAAGATTCTGGGAGTCATTCCTTGATATGATGGTTGATAACCGCTTTAACGCCTTATCTCTATGGAGTACCCATATATTCCCATACATGATCCGGTCAACCAAGTACCCTCAAGCTACGCCTTTTGATGATAATGAGCTCAGTGAATGGAAAGAGTTTTGGAAAACGCTGTTTCGGATGGCAAGGGATAGGGGAATTGAAACTTACCTGGTAAATTGGAATATCGTTGTTTCTGAATCATTTGCCAACCATTATGGTACCAAAATCCATGATGACAGATCGGACCTGGTCAAAAAATATACCTCAGAATCGGTTACACAATTAATTAATGAATATCAGGATCTGACAGGCCTGGGTGTTACTCTTGCAGATTGGATGGGCAATTGGGGAGAGGATAAAATGACACCAATTGAAAGGGAAAAATGGATAGAAGATACTTTTATTGAAGGGATGAAAAATGCAGACAGGGATGTAAGATTCATTCACAGAGCAGTACTGGCAGGTGATCCGAAAGAAATGCGGAGGGTGATAGACCAGGCTGATCTTCCCGATAAAACGATCGTCGAGGTAAAATTTAACTGGTCACATGGACATTCGACACCCGATCTCTCAATTACCCATGCAAATGATGAAGGTACCATCATGCGGGAATTCTGGGATCCTGATCCTTCAAATTATTTTATTGCTTGGATGATCAGGAATGAAGATTTCTTTGTACTTCGTTGGGGAAATCCTGAATTTATAAGGGATCATATTAAACAGAATAAACATAAGTATGTGGATGGATATTTTATTGGTTCGGAAGGTTACATCCCGGCTGCAGATTACTCAACCGTTGATCTGGATAACAAATCCTGGACATATGCCTTTGAAAAACAATGGTTATTCTACAGCCTCTGGGGCAGGTTAATGTATGATCCTGACCAAACCAATGAATCACTCACCCGGCTTTTAAAGATACGGTATAAAAATACAGATGCTGCTAAATTGCTTGAAGCCTATTCGATCGCATCTGAAGTTCCACTTAAAATCGCATCTTTTTATAAAGGCACATGGGATTTCACATTGTACTCTGAAGGATTCCTGGCCCCCTGGCCCAATGGGTACGATGATGGTAAATCTCCCTTTATTTCTGTTGAGGAACTGATGAGGCATGAAACACTCGATAAGGACTATCTATCGATCAGCAGTTTTTGTAGAAGGATTTTGAATAATAGTGATATCGATCCCGGAAAAATCACACCTGTTGATCTTGCTGACCTTATTTCCGATAATTGTTTGCGGGGATTGAAATTAATTCATGAATTAAAACTTAATGCGAAGGATCCAACCCTGATGTCAGAGTTGGATGATCTAGAAACTTGGTGTTATCTTGGTTTTTATTTCGCAGATAAAATCCGGGCAGGTGTTTCTTTAATGTTCTTTATTGAGCTTGGTGGGGAGGAGAAAAGACGGGAATCCCTGGACTATCTCGAAAACTGCATAAACTACTGGGAAAAGATTATCCAACTTACCCAGGATCGATATAAACCAATGCCCTATGTAAGTTTCGGTCATCACGAGCCAAGATGGCCGGAATTCACTGCTTTTCACTGGAAGATTTTTATCGATGAAGTGATAGATGATCTGGAATTTGTAAAAAATCTGGCTGATCCTTCGATACCTTAGATTTTGATAGCGGTATATTCATTCATACAATTCATCATTATTTTTTGTTTTACATGTTTGTTAGAACTAATTTGAAAAGTTTTTGCTTTTATAATCCGCATTCATAAAGGAAAATCAATACAGATTAGCGGAATAAAGTACTGCTTGATGAAAAACCAAAAAATCATATTGGCCATAATAGTGTTTTCTCAGTTTTGTTGTATTTCACTATGGTTTGCAGGCAATGCAGTAATGGATGACCTCTTGATAGAGTACGGGCTCAACGAAAATGCTCTGGGGCATTTGACCTCTGCAGTTCAGTTTGGTTTTATTTCCGGCACATTAATCTTTGCTGTTCTGACCATTTCAGATCGGTTTTCTCCATCGAAGGTTTTTTTCATTAGTGCTGTTCTGGGGGCCTTCTTTAATGTTCTCATGGTTTTTGAAGGGAATTCATTTCTGAGTTTACTTATATTACGCTTCCTGACAGGATTTTTTCTTGCGGGGATATATCCCGTAGGGATGAAAATTGCTGCTGATTATTTTCGTAAAGGCCTTGGGGTTTCACTTGGATTTCTGGTAGGAGCTCTGGTTGTGGGGACAGCTTTCCCTCATGTTTTAAAGGGATTTAGTGGTGACATATCATGGCGTTCCGTGATCATAATAACTTCCATACTATCTTTAATAGGAGGTCTGTTGATAGTTGTTTTTATTAAGAACGGTCCGTTTAGAAAGGCCAGTCAACACTTTGAACTTTCGGTTTTCTTCCGGGTATTTAAAAACAAAAAGTTTAAGTCCGCTGCCTTCGGATATTTTGGGCATATGTGGGAATTATATGCATTTTGGGCTTTTACTCCACTTCTATTGATTACTTATCAGGATCAGCATCCGCATACATCATTTAATATACCTCTGTTATCCTTTATCATAATATCATCCGGCGGTATTGCATGTGTATTAGGAGGGTATATATCATTAAGATATGGAACCAGAAAAACAGCTTTTTCTGCGTTGATGTTATCATGCCTATGTTGTTTGATCTCACCTTTAATGCTTATTACCGACAATAGTGTAATATTTATTGCTTACCTTATTTTCTGGGGAATGGTTGTGATAGCTGATTCTCCTCTTTTCTCAACGCTCGTTGCCAACAATGTAAATCATGAATCAAAAGGAACGGCATTAACCATTGTAAACAGCATAGGATTCTCAATAACAATCATCAGTATTCAAATGTTAAACATATTATCTCAATTTATGAACCCGCAAATGATCTATATTTTCCTGGCTATAGGACCTATTCTTGGTTTATTGGCATTATACAACCGAAGATCAAGAATTAATGCAGGATCTTTTAATTACCAATCGCCTGCGTAATTAAGAGATTCACCTGACTTCCACTTTAAATAATCAAATTTCAATCTGATTATCTGTCGCATGTGAAGATAATCGTGGGCCAGCCAGTTAGTTAAAAACAAATATGCACTCATTGGTCCCAATTTTGGGTGCAAATATGCGTTTGACCATTCAGATTCTTTTAATGACTTCAACCATTCAATGGAATTTTGTCTTTCTTTAAGAAAACCGGACAATACCCGGTCATAATTTTGTTCTTTATATTTTCTTTCTTCTACCCAGACTAGTGGATCAAATGGAGGTGGTGGCGTAGACGGATCTTCCAAAACACATTTTACACGGGTTCTGAAATCCTCTTTTTCTTCATCATATAAATGACAAACAACCTCCAGTAAACACCATTTTTCAGGATTTTGACTCCATAGAATGCTTTCTTTCGGTATATTACTCAATAATTCCCGGAAGACCTTTTTATTTTGCTCTAATTCCTCGGTAATTTTTTCTGGGGCCATGATTTGATCAGTGAGTTGTACTATGAATCCAAAAAAATACAGATGTATCTAGGTTTGTTTAAAAATAAATAATAGATATGAATATTATTTTAAATTATAAACATTTTTCCTACATTGAGGATTACAATAAACTAAATTGACATAAATACATTGATTTGCACATCTTTCGAATGAGTATTTGATTCAAAATCATATTAACCTATTTATAACCATAAAACTATACCAAATGAGTAATGTTGATATTTTAAAAAAAGGCTACCAGTATTTTGCTGAAGGAAATATTGAAGGAGTCCTAAGCCTATTTGATCCTGAAATTGAATGGAATGAATGTAAAGGATTTCCCTTTGTGGAAAATGAGGGAACATATATTGGACATCAAGCCGTTGTCGAAAACATATTCGCCCAGATACCGGAACACTATGATGGCTTTAACATTAATATTGTAGACATCTTCGAAAGTGGGGATAAGGTTGTCATGGAAGGGTATTATATGGGCACCTGGAAAGCAACCGGGAAAAAATTTAAAGCTAATGCAGCCCATATCTGGACTGTGGTAGATGGCAAGGCTACACGGTTTTTTCAGGCTGTTGATACAGCGACAATTATAAATTAACACCTGGCCATTTTACGTTTCTTGCCTAGGTTCCCTCTGTCGATTACTTTCTGAATGTATTGAGTCGCCAGAGGGACTTTACAGGCAGTACCTCCCATATCAACATATACCTTTCCAATGTGTTCACCAATCCTGAGGGCTTTATCATTAAGTGCCTTAAAATGTGACCCTGTTGCAATTACAAACCCATTCATCGAATATCTGACCCTGTTTTGAGCACTATGGATTTCCTTACCCGCACGATCTAATAAAGCATCAAGTATGTCAATATTCAAATCATCATCCGGTTTAACAGACACCAGGCTTGATAATGTTGCCCAACCTGCAGAAGCTATAAATTCCTGATCGGATTCAATCCATTCCAATGCCAATTCTTCACCAAAATTACTTTCAGCTGCAATCCATGGTACGGTGTAGTCACTGATCATGTACCAGTAAGCGTCCTTTACCCATTTCTGCAGATCCATTTTTGTCATGGCTTTTTCATCCGCAATTAAACCAGCGAGATACATGGCATCTGAATTACCGGTATCATACAGTTCAAGAGATAATTTGTAATCCTTTCTGATCTTTTTAACTATTTTTTTCAGATCCTGAACTTTTACACCATAAAGCGGTTCACGGGCCCCATGATTTATGAATATCCTCTTGGTGGTTTCATTTCCATAGCTTTTTAATTCCTTCATTACCTGGTCCAGTGTCATTTTATCTCATTTAATATTTAATATCATATGTTAATATCTTAAATCCATTATCGAAATCGAGACTTTCTTTTAAATCAAGGAATAATGATTTCGAGGATGAACCGAATAATCGTGTGCCACCTCCAAATATTACCGGATTCAGTTTAAGTTTAAGAACATCTATTAACTCATTGTCAAGTAGCCAACCGGCAAATATTCCACCCCCGCAGAGATATATATCAGTGCCCTTATGATCTTTTAGATCATTGATAAATTTCAAATTTGGAACAACAACCTCAACGTTTTTATCTGGTTTATCAAAAGCCAGTGTATTCGAAAATATATAGTGGTGCATATGGGGATAGGCAGCCTGACCGGGTTTCATCCCGTATTTATATCCGTGCTCATAAGTATTCCTTCCCATAACTGTTGTATCAAAATTTTTTAAGTCATTTAGATAGAATTCAACAATTGATGGCTCATGTATAAATTTATCGGAGGTTTTACTGGAATCTTCAATAAATCCGTCAATCGAAACCGCTACATAATAAACAATTCTGCGCATGATCATTTTTAGAAAACCTTTAATATAATAATTTGCAGGTAATTTTTGATATATTTTTAATTGTAATCGCACAAAACGATACTATTCATACCTTAAAACATCAACGGGATTTTTATACGCTGCTTTAAGTGAATAAAAACTAATTGAGATCCAGGCAAATAACAATGCAATAATTCCGGCCATTGGAAAGAGCCACCAGGATAATGTTACCTTATAGGGATAGTTTTCACTCCATTTAAATAGAATTGACAGACTAAAGGGTATTGCAATGATCATTGAGATCAGTATCCAAAGAAAGAATTCCTTCGACAACATGAAAAGAATATTCAGGGAAGTGGCGCCGTTCACCTTACGAATTCCTATTTCTTTCATTCTTAACTGAATTATAATTGCACTTATTCCGAACAATCCCAGACATGAAATGAATACAGCTAAAAAGGTTAAGTATTTGGATAATTTTGATTGCAGGATCTCATTTCTGTAGGCCTTTCTATACAGATCATCATCAAAAGAGTAATCAAAAAGGTAGTCCGGATAAAGTTCATCCCAGGTGGCCTTAACCAGTTGAAGACTCTCATTTCTATACAATGAGTCTACTTTTATAAGTATAGTACTATACCATATGGGCTTTTGAAAGAGCACCAACGGTTTGACCTTTTCAAATAAAGGTGACAGATTGAAATCTTTAACAACACCTTTAATCGTTCCCCCCTGAAATAACGAATCAATTGAGAAATTGAGCTTGAATCGCCTTCCGATGGCCTCTTCAGGATCGGAGAATCCCAGATGGCTTAATGCAGTTTCATTTAATATATACTCTTCTTTATGATTATCAGAAAATTGTTTAGAGAAATCCTCACCGGCGATTATGGGTAAGCTATAAAAATCAATATAATTATCTTCCACTGGAAAGACAAAAATTGAGATATCCTCATCCTGCGGAATTCCATCCATACTTAAAGACATGGCATCCATAACATAACCAGACGGGGGCTCCATACCCGCTGTAATTTGCTTAATATGATGGTAAGCTTCCAGGCGGTTTTTAAATTCCTTATATTTCTCTCTCATTTTCCAGTTCAGTTCTTTAAGAACAATAACTAATTCCTGATCGAAACCCATCCTTTTTTGCCAGAGATATTGTTGCTGCAGGTGAATATAATATGCACAGGCAATTAAAATAATTGATGTTGTAAACTGAAGAATTACCAAAACTTTTCTAAATCCCGTATTGCCCTTTTTTAGTAAATAAGAATCGTCAATTTTGGAACCTTTTATTGTGATGCTTTTATTCCATTGTCTTCTTGCAATGAGGAAAGAAGGAATAAGGCTAAAAATTAAGGCAACACATAATATGGAAGATTGAAGAAAAGAAAGAAATAAGATATTGTTGTCTTCATAAATATATAGCGATTCAAATGGCTTTATGAAATAAACAATTATCAGACTAATGGAACAGGCCAGAATTATTTGTATTGTTATTTCAAAAAAAATGCCTTTGGCCAATTCTAAAATGTCTGAACCAAGTATTTTTTTAATGATAAGAATGTTGTTTCGTTTCAGTTGAAGAATGAGATTGAGGTTTAAAAAATTGAAAAGGGTTATTACCAGAACTGCTATCCCGATTGATGAAAACAACCATACAACCTTAATGTCTCCATTTGTTTCAATTTCCCTGTCCTTTTTTGAGTGCAGATGAATATCTGTAATGTTCTGAAGGTGGATATCTGAAGTGTTTCGGGTTTCATCATCTAAATGTTGGTTAGCATAGTCCGGAAATTTTTCAATAATATCTGATGATTTTGATCCGTCTGACAATTCCAAATAGGTATATGCCCAACCTTCGAAGTTATCAGGATCAGGTAGGGAAATAAGAATATCGGGATGTAGATGACTTGTATTTGGAAAATCCTTAAATACTCCAACTACTTTGAAATCCATGAATTCGGTATCAAATGCACCAGATATTTCTATAATAGAATCTATCGGCGAAATATTCCCGAAATATGTTTTGTATACACTTTCGGATAACAACAACATATTAGGTTCTCCAAATTGAGGATTACTGTCACCCTTTAGAATCTTTATGTCAAATACTTCCAGAGTTTCCTTATTACACCGGTAAACCTGTTCCGCATTGAACTTAACTTCATCCAATTTGACAGCCGTCCTCCGGAGAGGAGCCAGCAGGGCAATCCTGTTGATATCAGAAAAATAATTTTGTATCTGCCTAGTCCAAGGTTGCCAACACCGGGCAAAATGACTATGGTACCCATTTGAATTCTTAACTTCTACGGTCAACCTGAAAATGTTCTGGTAATTTCTGATATGCCGGTCGTAATTCAATTGTTTTGTTACCCAGAGGATTATCAGAAGCACGCAAATAAATCCTATGGTCAGGCCGGCAATATTGATCAATGAAAAAAAACGATTGTTCCACAGGAACCTGAAGGATGATTTTAGTTGTCGCATGTCCGGCCTCTTAGAATAGATAATTGTAAATATCTATTATTATGCAGGAATGTTGAAAAATATTATCTTAATAAATGTTAATTATATCTGGGTTTCCGGTTATTTATAAACTTTGGAAATCCTGATTATTCATATTTTATCGAATCAACCGGATTTTTAACAGAGCATTGGATTACCCTATATATGATACCTGAAAAGGATATTAAAATAATTATTATAATAGGAATCAGGAATGTTTTAAATCCAATGGTGGTTTTGTATGCATAATTTCTAAGCCAGAAGGAAGATAGAAGATAACCTGTCGGAACAGCTATGATAATTGCAGCCAATATCCATTTAAAAAATAGATTAAGAAGGTGTTGAATAAGATTTTTGACGCTGGCACCATGTACTTTCCTGATTCCTATTTCATTTGTTTTCTGATCTAAAACAAGGAAAGCAAGTCCGGAGAAGCCTAGAGAAGAAATAACGATTATTAAAAAAGCGATTATTTTGTTGTAAGATAATAATCTGTTTTCTGATTGATAGACCTTTTGATAGGAATCAAATTCATAAACATAATCAAAAGGATCTTCAGGCAGATGCTTTTTCCATACCTCTTTTACTTCTTTAAGAAGATCCTGCGAAAATCTGTATTCGCTTCTTATTAGGAAGGTCCGGAAGTAAAAAGGTAAAATATCAAACGCCATGGGTTTAATCGTTTCATGAAGTGATTTGAAATTGAAATCTTTTACAATTCCAATGATAGGTCCACTTTTACCATATAAAGTAAAATTTCTGTTAATGGCTTCATCCGGTGTTAATCCCATTGATTTGATGGCTGTTTCATTAAGAATATATCTCGCCTGATTTTCTCTTGTTATGTCATTTTCATTAAACTCTGTAAAATCCCGTCCCTTAATTATTGGGACTCCAATGGTCTCAAAATAGTTGAAAAAGATTGAATTCCATTGTACATACACCTCTTCACCAGCTTTTTGACCATCCCATTCCGCTAATCCTGCTGAAGTGCTAATTATGGATGGGGAACTGCATGAAAGACTTGCATTTTCAATCCCATGAATACTCTTTATTTCATCAATAAGTGGTTGGGAAATATTAAACAATTTATCCCTAGATTCATCATATAGGCCAATCGAAATTAGATTTTCCCTGTCAAATCCAGGATCTTTTGAAATCATAAACTTAAGCTGATTGTTTATGGTACCAGAATATATTAGAAGAATAATCCCGATTGAAAACTGAATGATTACTAAAGATTTTAAGATCTTCAGCTTCGATACTTTAGGGGAGGTATATTTTTTAAAAATAGCTAGTGGATCCGTATTTGAAAGAAGAATGGCAGGATATAATCCGTTTAAAATTCCAATAAACATTGTTACAAGTATTGATGTTGAGAATATTGGTCCTGAATATTTTTTTAAAAGAGATAAATCTATATCCAGTAACTGATTGATTCCTGAAGACAGCAATTCAATTAAAACAATACTAAATATCCATGCTAAAAATGTTAGAAAAATAGATTCCAAAAGTATTCCTACAATAATTAAAAATTTTGATGAACCAAATATTAATCGAATGCCTGTCGATTTAATCCTTTGTGCGGAGAGCCCGACAGTCAGTATTATATAATTCAAACATGCAATGGAAAGGAGTAAAAAAGCTATAATTGCAAATGTTAGTAATGTGGAATGAGATATTGTTGTGGCATAATTATACCTGATATCTGGTTCAAGATGAATATTGCGTATTGGCTGTAGAATGAGTTCGTCATTTCTGTATTCAGAGTATTCTGCTTTCAAATACCGTATCTTAGAATTCAGGGAGTTAATGTCCGCTTTTGGTTGGGTTTCGATATAGGTTTCGACTTCAGCAAACCTGTACCATTTTTCGGGAAATACTTCAGCTCCTCTTGATATAGCTAATGAAATGGGGAGCAAAATATTAAAGTTGAAATGCATATTCGCAGGTAAATTCTCAATTACTCCTTTAACTTTGAAATTATGTCCTCCTGCTATACTTAGAATTTTGCCAACAGGATTATCAGATCCAAAGTATTTTAAAGCTACCGACTCCGATAATATTATGCCATTGTTCAGATTTAATGGTTTCTGACCAAGTATGTAAGGGAAATCAAATATTTGTAAAAAGGTACTGTCTACAAAAAGGACTCTTTTTTCAACAAATGTGTCCTTATCCGTTTGAATAACCAAATCAGGCCCATAATGAACCCTGGAAGCATGAATAATTTCAGGGAATCTATCTGAAAGAATCTCAGCCAGTGCTCCGGGAGTAGGTGATATCAATTCACTTTCGTCCCCATCAACGATTCTCTGGACTATGCGGTAAATATTTTTGTTATTCTCGATATTCTGATTGAAACTTAAATGAAACTGGATCCAAAAAAGGATAACTATAACGACAGCTAAGCCTAAAGACAGTCCAAAAACATTTATTAAGGTATAGGCCTTCTGTTTTTGAAAGTTCCGAATGAATATTTTAAAAAGATAATTCAACATGATCCAAAAAAATCTCAGAGTCCGGCCAGGATTCATATATTTAATTTACTTATACTTCTGAAGATATTCCAAAAAACAGATACAGTATTTTTTACTCATATCTCAGACTTTTTATTGGGTTTTTTCTGGCTGCAATTACAGAATGATAAAGTATAGTTAATATGGAAATGGATATCATTGAACCCACAATTAAAAACAGTAAAAAAGCATTTATACCTGTTTTGACAGTAAAGAAATTCAAAACTCCCCTCATTAGTAAAACGGCAACTGGAAGAGAAATCAAACAGGCCCAGACTATTAATCTGACATATTGCTTTGTCAATAGAAATATTATAGTGTATACGCTGGCTCCGAAAGCCTTCCTTATTCCAATTTCTTTTGTTTTTCTCTGGGTTGAATACATTGCTAATCCAAATAATCCCATACAGGAGATCAGTATCCCGAAACCACATAAGTACAATAAGATTTTAAGCAAAGGTTCTACGGACTCGAAAAATGGATATTCATACTCTTCAAGAAATGAATACGTGAAAGGGTAATCCGGATTATGTTTCTCAAAAATATTCTTTAAGCTGACTAATTGGTCAGATTTGAAGTCGGGTATGACTTTTATAAACACAAAATCCCGGACACTTTCATAAGGTAAAATCAATGCCCTACCTCCGATATCAATTGGTATGAACTTATAATCTTCAACAACACCAATTATCTTTTTGTCCATATCCCAGAGTCTGAACTTTTGACCAATTGGATTATCCTCATAACCTAATATTCTTATTATCTCTTCATTAACGATTATTCCTTCCTCATTTTCTGCAGGGGTATCTTTTGAATAAAACCTGCCATGCACGAGATTAAGGTCGAGAACATGATCCATATCATCTCCAACCCACATGATCCTTGCAATGATGTTGTGTTCTTCACTCGTTTTGCCCCAGTTTATGTCACCCATCTCAACATTGGTTGGGATAGCAGATCCCGTTGATACATGCAGTACACTGCTTTCCTTTAATAGATCCTGCTTGATTTCATCAAATTTCTTCCATATCATACCTCTTGTAGGAATATAAATAATATTATCTCTGGATATACCAAAATCAGCTTTTTGCAGGTACATGAATTGCTGATATAATACCAATGTGCTTACTATAAAGAACAACGTGATCGCGAATTGAAATACCACCAGGATTTTCCTTGACCTGCTTCCTTTATGCCCTGAAAAATGTAAATCTTTAATTACAATTGCCGGTTTTACCCTGGATAAAATGAAAGCAGGATACAAGCCTGATAAGATCCCTGTACATACAAGGATAATACAAAATAAGAGCCACAGAATTGGATCAGTAAAATCTAATCTGATTTCTGAATCAAAAGAACGGTTAATCACAGGTAGAATTAATTCAATCAATAGTACTGATAAATGAATGGCAACAAGAGCGATCATGAAACTTTCTACCATGAATTGAGTGATAAGTTGCTTGCGGCTGGCTCCCCCTGTTTTTCTAACACCTATTTCTTTAGCCCGTTCAAAAGATTTGGCAGTAGATAAGTTAATATAATTTATGCATGCTATGATTAAAATCCCGATACCAATACTGAACAATATGTATAATCCTATATAATTCATCGATTCACCAAATAAAAAAGCTTCTTTTATATGGCTTATATACCTGTTTAATTCCAGTTGTTCATCGTAATGTTGTTGATCAAGCAGTTCATTTAATGAAATATTTATTTGATCCTTGCTTTCTTTACCATCCAGTAATAAATATGTGAAGAAATTTGTTCCTTCAAATCCATCCAGATTATATCCAAACGTACCCATTATTCTAAAAGGAACAATATATGTGAATTCCATGCTGGAATTCTTAGGTACATCTTCAATGATACCTGTTACTTCCAGATGAAATTCTTCATTAAGGATTATTCTTTTTCCGATTGGATTCTCTTCTTTAAACAATTTTTTTGAAAGTGATTCTGTTAAAACTATGAAGTGGTTGCCTTTATACGCGTATTCCGGATTACCTTCCAGCATTGGAAAGGAGAATAACTTTGTAAAACTGGAATCGACAGCAACACCCTGGATTTCAACCAGTGATATTGGTCGGGCATCGGTACTATCCTTAAAATGGGCCAGAAGAAGATTTCGGGTATATCCAAGTCGGACAAACTCTTTTATCTGTGGATAATTTTCCTTTAGAAAAGGTCCAATGGCCCCGCCGCATCGATCGGTTTGGTAAGTGCCGCTTCCCAGTACAACATCCTGCTGAAATATATAAAGTTCATCATAGTGCTCATGAAATGTATCTGTTCTGTATACATCATAAACCATTAAAAGCATAATTAAGGAACATGTCATTCCAAGGGATAATCCCAGAATATTTAAGGTGCTGAATCCTTTATGCCGTATTAAATTTCTGAGGGCAATCTTGAGGTTATAACTTAGCATCTGTAAAAAATTCCTATATGTTTTAAAGGTGTTCAATTGATATGCCAAATAATAAGTAATTGATTATCAGGAATATACCTTATTAATATGAAATGGTGTGTTGGAATTTCCAACAAATGTGTTCGATATCTAAATGAATTTACTGATCTAACGATAAGAATTATCAATTCAATTGATTTATCCTTGATCTGTATCTATGAAGAAAACATAAAAATTTAATATTATCTGAAAATAAATCCTTTCCTGAGAGGGTCATCGGGATCGAAACAAAATGTGTGCTTCCCTGTAATATGCGCTGTACCACTCACTTCCGGAATAACGGCCTCATATGGGCCATAAGTTAAAGATTCCAGAATTTTAACATCCATTGTAGTACCCAGAATACTCTCAATTTTAATAAGCTCCAGGATTTTAAGATCCTGTTTTAAAAATAATTGTGCAGCGCGTGCGCTTACACCTGAACCAGTTGATGATCTGTCTACTTCGCCATTGGCAAAAATGCATACATTCCGGCTATGGATTTCCGGGTGATGAATTGGTGGCCCTACAAAGATCGTCCCATAAAGAAAGCTCAAGTCCTCTTCAAATGGGTGTATTACCTCATACTTATTTTGTATTGTTTCTTTGATTTTTCTTCCCAGTTTAATCAATTGATCATATTCAGATGATACTAATTTCAGATCAAACTGCCTTGCCTCGCATAAGGCATAAAACGCCCCCCCAAAAGCGATGTCAAATTCAATCACTCCAATACCATCTACTTCAACAGTTTCGTTCTGATACAATACAAATGAAGGAACATTAGTAAAAGAAACCTTTTGAACAATTCCATTATTTATTTCCGCTACTGCTTTTATCTGTCCGGGGGGAGCATCGATAATTATTTCAGGATTTCTACCATCCTTTTCAATAATATGAGTATCCAGAACCAGTTTTACAAGCGCGATGATCGCATGACCGCACATTGTACTATATCCTTCATTATGCATGAAAAAAGTCCCGAAATCAGCATTATCTGTAACAGGCTCAGTAATAATAGCACCGTACATATCGGCATGTCCTCTGGGCTCAAACATTGTCCCGGTTCTGATATAATCTAAATTATCCCTGAAATATCTTCTTTTCTCCAGGATGGTATTCCCTTTAATCGACGGTAATCCATGGGTCAATACTCTGAGCGGTTCGCCTCCCGTATGAAGATCTATGGATCTGATTACCTGCCAGTTTTCAGGAATATTCAAATTAAAGTTTTCGAACAAGTATCCAGAAGTCATTTTTTATATCAGTTTCAGGTTCCAATTAAATAAATTAAAATAAATACAAGCCTATAATAATACATTTGTACAAATGTCTTTCTGAACAGCAGCCTTGTAGATTGCCTGGGAAACAGTTAAGTCAAAAAGCGCCATGCCCACTGACTTAAATATCCTGGTTTTATCCCGGACATTATGTTTCCCAATTATTACCTGACTTAATTGAATATTGTCTTCATCATCGAGAAGCTTTTTCTGAAGGGGCCAGGATACATCTCCATTTTCATTTTTAGCATATTCAACATCCCCATAAATATTATTAACCAGCGGGTATATGGTCCTGGGTAGTTCCCCGGTGACAGGCTTGAAGGAACCAAGACAGATATACAGCTTCCCTGCCAGCAATGCTGGTTTCTCCGGCAGGCCCGGTGTGGGTGAGGTTGTGGCAGTCAGGGCGCTTCCATTCATTATCGACAGCAACTGCCCATCATTTTGTTTTACAAGTTGAACGGATCCATTAATTATTGGTAAATTCCTGGAAGCATTTTTCTGGTTTACCGTGACCACTTTTGTACAGAATATTTCTTGAGCAGCTGAGGGCATGACCAGTTGGATTCCATCCTGAACTTTAAGATGAAGACGATCTGGCATTAAATACTGCCTGCTGCTTTGTAAAATATAGGCTTCCTCAATAGCTTTTATGATATCCGGGGGTTGAAAAGCATTATAGATATCATTTGAATTCAGAACCAGCATAAGAATATTGAATCTTTTTTACTATTTTAAAAATAAGGCTTTTAATATTAATTACAGAATGATATTCGCATTGAGAACTCATGTCAAACCTAATCCGGGTAATCACCAATATTCTGATCTATTGGGATAGGGTAAAAATCCAAAACCAGCCTTAGATGGTTTACAATTAACTTCAGTATATTTCAGATACTTATAAACTACAACATAGATTTAACATAAAATACTCATATGCCGAAGAAGTATCATTATTACTGTTGGATTTTCCAACAATTGCTTAGATTTATAATATTACTCGACAAACATTAATAAATAATAGTTATTCAGATGAGAAAGGACAGAACCGGAAAAATTCTGATTATTGATGATAACACTGAATTTCTTGTTGCATTAAAAATTCTTTTATCTCCTCACTTTGAAAATGTTACGACTGAGGCCATGCCGGATAGAATTCAGGCACATTTGAATAGTGAAAAGTTCGATGTCATTCTTTTGGATATGAATTTCAAGGCGGGAATTCAATCAGGGAATGAAGGCTTCTATTGGATGAATAAGATCAGGGAAATTGATGAGGAAGTAAGTGTCATTTTCATAACAGCCTATGGTGATGTGGATCTGGCAATAAGATCTCTCAAAGAGGGAGTTACAGATTTTATTCAAAAATCCTGGGATGAGAATAAAATTTTATCCACAGTGCTTTCAGCTTATAATCTTACCAGATCAAATAAGGAGATCAGCCGGTTGAAAAATCAGCAACAGCATTTGAAATCCTCATTGATGAAAGAAACCCATGAGCTTGTTAAGGGACAATCTATACGTATGAATGAGATTTTTAAACTTATAGAAAAGGTGTCACGAACTGAAGCAAATGTCCTGATTACCGGGGAGAGCGGAACAGGAAAAGAAGTAATCGCCCATGAAATACATAAGAACTCTCTTCGTAAAAATGAATTGTTGGTATCTGTCGATCTGGGATCTATCCATGAAAATCTCTTTGAAAGTGAACTATTCGGACATGCCAAAGGGGCCTTTACGGATGCAGTTTCACATAGGGCAGGACGGATTGAATTGGCAAGCGGAGGTACGTTGTTTCTTGATGAGATTGGGAATCTCACCCAACCATTACAGATTAAGTTACTTTCAGTTATTCAGAATAAAACCGTAACACGCTTGGGTGAAAATAAACCGAGACCGGTAGATTTCAGATTGATCTCGGCAACCAATAGATCTCTCAATAAAATGGTATCAGAAAGTGTTTTTCGTGAAGATTTATTGTACCGTTTGAAAACAGTGGAAATCCATTTGCCTCCACTTAGAGAGAGAAAAGAGGATATACCAGAATTAGCAAGGTATTATCTGAATAAGTATTCCAACAAATACAATAAAAACATCAGTAAAATATTGGACACCAGTCAAAACAAGCTTATCAAATATGATTGGCCCGGAAATATCAGGGAATTACAGCATTTAATTGAGAAAGCTGTGATCCTCTCTGATGGTAGTCAGCTGAAAATTTCTGATGACATGCTGACGCCAACGGTGAAAGTAAAGATGGATAAAGCTAAATCATTTAATTTAGAAGAAAATGAAAAAGAAGTTATCGAAAAGGCCCTGAAAGCTTTTAATGGGAATATGAGTAAAACGGCAATAGAATTGGGTATAAATCGATCAACTTTGTACGAAAAAATTAAAAAATATGAACTCTAGCCGATTCAATTTTAATATTATCTTATTCTCATTCCTAATTGCTATCACCTCCTATGCTTTTATGTGGGCGATCGGACAACCAAATAAAATTGTGACCTCTATTAGTCTGGCCGTTTTATGGATGATCGAGATTCTTTATTTAATAAAATATATTAATACAACAAATAAAAATCTGTTGCTATTCCTTCAATCATTTCATTTTAAGGATAGTTCATTAACTTTTTACAAGAATAGAAAGTTGCCCTTTAAGCCAATATATAATGAGTTCAACAGGATCATTGATTTATTTAATCAACTGAAGACGGAAAAAGAAATTGAACACCAATATTTTGATCATGTAATAAAACATGTGGATACCGGACTTCTGGCCTGGGATTCAAATAATCATGTGAAGTTATTTAATATGGCAGCCAAACAGCTACTAAATGTACCTCATATTGGCTATTTGTCTGGCTTGAAGTCAATTAAGGAGGATATGCCGGAGAAGTTGGATAATCTGAAACCAGGTCGGCGGGAACTATTAAAGATTCTGCAAGGTGATGAATTGATAAGTTTGTATGTAAGCGTATCAGAATTTACTATTTCCGGTGAAAAGATCAAGTTGGCATCTTTTCAAAATATACATTCGGAGCTCGAAGAAAGCGAATCCGAAGCATGGCAAAAGTTGATAAAGGTCTTGACACATGAAATTGTTAATTCCGTAAGCCCGATGAAATTGGTTTCTTCATCATTGCTTAAAACATTGTCAAATTCTGAAAACAAAGACCAGTTGGTCCTGGCTTCAGAAGAGCTTGAAAATATGCAATCCGGATTAAATGCGATCTACAACAGGAGCCTGGGACTATCGAAATTTGTGGATGATTATAAAACAATAACTGACATTCCCAAGCCGGAATTTGAGGAAGTTAAGGTATCAGAACTTTTTGATGAACTATTGGATCTCTTAAAGAAAAGTATTCTGAATCAAAGTATAACTTTAGACGTGAAAATTGACCCGGGAGATATAAAGATATATATGGACAAAAAAATGATAGCCCAGGTGCTTATAAATTTGTTGAAAAATTCTGCCTTTGCTGTTTCTGAAAATACAAATCCTAAAATAATCCTCACGTGCTCCGTCTTAAATGACAGATCTTTAATAACAATAGAAGATAATGGTTGTGGTATCCCCTTTAATATGCTCGATTATGTTTTTATGCCATTTTTTACTACCCGGCAGGATGGATCAGGCATTGGACTGACATTATCGAGGCAGATTATGAAAGCCCATGATGGATTTATTAATTTAGTAAGTCACGAAGGGGCAGGGACTAAAATCACTCTGATATTTTAATAAGATGAAAAAGTTCTACTACATATTTCTACCGCTTCTATTATTTTATTTTTCCTGTGAGCATCAAAAAAAGTCTGATAAGTTTCCAAATATTGTCTTTATTCTGGCAGATGATCTTGGTTATGGTGATCTTGGATGTTATGGAAGTGAAGTACACAGAACACCCAATCTTGATCAGCTAGCGGAAGAAGGGATTATATTAACTGATTTTTATGCTGCTGCCAGTGTCTGCACACCAACAAGAGCTGCCTTTCTTACGGGCAGTTACCCAAGACGAGTAAGCCTTCACCGGGATTCTAAGAATCACTGTGTCCTTATTCCTGGTTCCAATAAAGGCATTAATCCGGATGAAATTACCATTGCAGAAATACTAAGGTCTAAAGGGTATGCAACTGGATGTTTTGGAAAATGGCATTTGGGAGATCAACCAAGTTTTTTGCCAAATAACCATGGTTTTGATACGTATTTTGGTGTTCCTTACAGTAATGATATGGATTGGAAAGAAAGGGGAGATCCGCCTTTGCCATTTGTTCATAACAATACAGTCATAAAAGCTCCGGTCGACCAGAGATATCTTACTCAGTGGTGCACTGACAGAGCCATTGAATTTGTCAGGGATAATTATAACACTCCATTTTTTGCGTATATACCATTTAACATGCCCCATAATCCAATTTTTGCTTCATCAGGATTCGAGGGAAAATCCTTTAACGGGATATATGGTGATGCCATAGAAGAAATAGATTACTCAGTTGGCCGAATAATCTCCTTACTTGACTCATTAAATATTTCAGATAATACCCTTTTGGTTTTTACATCGGATAATGGGGCTGCAAAACCATTTGGAGGTAGCAACAAACCATTGACTGGCTGGAAAGGCAGCAATTATGAAGGAGGTTTCAGGGTGCCCTGCATTATTAAATGGCAAAAGTTATACAGTAAGGGAAGTAAAAATAACACCTTTACCTCCATCATGGATTTTTTACCTACATTTGCTGAGATTGTTGATTATGATCTCGATACTGCCCGGAAAATCGATGGTGAAAGTATGGTTACATTCTTAAAAGACGGAAGTGATCTTGCCTTCAGGAACAGAGAATTCTACTATTACTACAGAGATCAGCTTCAGGCAGTAAGAAAAGGAGATTGGAAATTGTTTTTACCTCTCGAAGTAAAGCAAACCAGGTGGAATGAAATTTTGACTGAAGGAGCGGGACAGGTATCTAAATTGGTGAATCTGAAATCAGACCTTCAGGAACAGAATGATTTAAGTTTGAAATTTCCGGATAAATTGGAGGAATTAAGCAAGATAGCTCAAAAGATAAGACAGGATTTGGGAGATAATGACATTCAGGGAAATTATCAAAGACCTGCCGGATGGATCGATAATCCACAATATCTGATTAATAAGAAATAGTATATGAGAGGAAAATTATGTGTAATAACTGGCGCGAATGCCGGAATCGGCTATGAAACTGCCCTTGGGCTGGCAAAAATGGAAACAGATCTTGTGATTATCTCAAAGGATGAATCAAGATTAAAGACTACTATTGATAAGATAAAAACAGAAACTGGTCATAAGAAAGTTGAGGGTATAGTTGCGGATCTAAGCTCGCAAAAAGATATCCAAAAAGGAGCGAAAGAAATTTTGGATAAGCACCCTAAAATTGATGTATTAATTAACAATGCCGGGACATGGTATTCAAACCTCACATACACTGATGAAAACATAGAAATGCAATTTGCAGTTAATCATCTTGCCTATTTTTATTTGACTCATTTGCTGCTCCCGGCTTTGGCAAACTCAGATGATCCCAGAATTATCAATGTCGGATCAGATTCACATTTTAGTGGAAAGATTCACTTCAATGATATAAATCTGACTAAGAAGTACCATGGGCTAAGGGCATATTCACAGTCTAAATTGGCTAATATTTTATTTACCTATGAATTCAACAGACGTAAACCACTAAAAAAAATATGTGTCAACTGTTTGCAACCAGGCTTGGTAAAAACAAATATTGGATTAAAGCACACTGTTGCTTTACATAGCCTTGCATGGAAATTGCGCCGTCTGGGTGGGGTTACACCTGCCGAAGGAGCTGAAACATCGATTTATCTGGCTTCCTCAGATGATGTTAAGGGTATTTCAGGAAAATACTGGGACAAAAGTAAGATAAAAAAATCTTCAAAAAGGTCCTATATAAAGGAAGATGCACAAAGATTATGGCTCCTTAGTGAAAAACTTTGTGATATAGATGATTATTTCTCTGTGATTAGTGAAGAACAATAATTATCATTTTTTTTTGCCCTTAATGAAATAATAACATAAAAAATGAAACCTTTTCAGGCATAATCCTTTAATATCTAAGATGCCCGATGGCAGATGATTTTTTGTTCATATTTTTTTTTGGTTTATTAAACAAAAATGAAACATTTTGGTTTTCTGTTTAAAGTTTAAGTCTGATAACTACGTCAAGCTCTTGAGAAAGATAATTAAGTTAATAACTGTTGTATTATTACTAATCAACCATTTCGGTTATGCTGACGATTCTGATACAGAATTGTCAGATAAAATAAGTATTGCAGGATACATAACAGATGCCTCTACAGGCGAAGCCTTGATAGGAGCGACCGTATATATCCCTGAAATAAAAGGGGGTGCAACTTCAAACATGTACGGTTTTTATTCGGTAACTCTTGAAGAAGGTGATTATACGATTGAATTCAGATATATTGGATTTATTACAGTTATTAAAGAAGTAACGCTTGATAAAAATACGGAGTTAAACGTAGAACTATCAGAGGATACCAAGCAGTTGCAGGAAGTAGTCGTAATCGGTAAAACCAACACAAATGTGAAGCGCATCGACATGAGCGTAAATAAATTGGATATTCAGACTATAGAAAAAATACCTGCTCTTTTGGGTGAAGCTGATATTATTCAAAGCCTGCAGCGCCTGCCGGGTGTAAGCACCGTAGGAGAAGGCGCCGCGGGATTTAATGTGAGAGGTGGAAGTGTGGGTCAAAATTTGATACTGCAGGATGAGGCACCAATTTATAATTCCTCCCATCTGTTGGGATTCTTTTCTGTATTCAATCCGGATGCAGTTACTGATGTAAAACTTTATAAAGGAGGTATTCCAGCTCGCTACGGGGGGAGAATTTCTTCAGTACTTGATATCCGACTCAGGGATGGGAACAAT
>CBDUCT010000007.1:0-24961 GCA_965365715.1 uncultured Cyclobacteriaceae bacterium
GGTTATCTATTAATTAAAAACAGGCTGCCTTTATGAGGACATGGCGTACGGATTTATAATTCCCGCTTCCATTACGAGGACACAATCTGACTTCAATAATTAATATAACAGGGCTTTTCTATACGAAAATGATATTACAAACTGTTGCTCCCGGCAAGCAAGTATATAGTTATGGATGATACTATTATCCCCAGGATCGTCGTGATGTTATGTGTTCTTAAAATCTGGTTGTTATAGCCCCTGTCGAAACTAAGTACAATTCCCGAGGCGATCAAGCCCACTATCAAGGCCGCCAGAGAAATAGAAAGTACCAGGATACCTGTGGTAATGGTTTGGGCCTGCAACAGGTTCCAGAGAACAAATGAGGTAAAAATTATTGTTCCCAGGCCAAGAAAAACATGAATAATTAGTATAGCAGGATTTAAAGGTTTTCCTGTATGGCTCAACCAAATGCCGCTGGCAATGGCCAAGAAATATAGGACTTCAGCAGTTACAATTTGTATTACCATACTCTTTTCGATAAATATTTCCTTAATCTGAAAAAACAACGCTATTTAATACATTATTCTATAACATTCCAGATTATAATAATTTATTTTTTTTAGTAAAGCAATATCAAGCTTAAGGTTATGAATGGATTTTCGGAAAAGCTTAAAGCCAATTTAGAAATTTCATTATGAAATACTGATTAAGACTTGGGCCCTCTCCGGAATTTACTTTAAATGATTAAATCCTATCTCTATTTTCCTGGAAACTCTATATCTAAAACATAGAGGAAATTGAATTGATTTTCTTTAATTTTGGCACTTGATGAAATACGTTCGTAAGAAAAGACTGGCACCTAAGGCCTATGTTGATGGTATCCTGAAAGGAGACAGGATCCTTTTAAGCAAGGCCATTACCTTGATTGAAAGTGCCCTGCCTGAAGATAATGAACTCGCCGAGGAAGTCCTTTCCACAATCATTCCATATACCGGAAATTCCCTGCGTATTGGAATTACAGGAGTTCCCGGGGTGGGGAAAAGCACTTTTATCGAATCTTTTGGAAAACATGTTACCTCATTGGATAAAAAGTTAGCTGTACTAACCATTGATCCGAGCAGCCAAAGATCAAAAGGTGCAATACTGGGCGATAAGACCAGGATGGAATCCCTTGCCACTGATCCCAATGCCTATATAAGACCTTCGGCATCCGGTACAGCATTGGGTGGTGTTGCACAGAAGACCCGGGAAACAATGTTGTTGTGTGAAGCTGCAGGCTTTGAAGTAATTTTTATTGAAACGGTGGGTGTTGGCCAGTCTGAAACTGCGGTGCACGGAATGGTTGACTTTTTCCTTTTATTGATGCTTGCAGGAGCTGGTGATGAACTGCAGGGTATCAAAAAGGGAATTATGGAAATGGCAGATTCTATAATAATCACCAAAGCTGACGGTGAAAACATAAGAAAGGCGGAAAGGGCGAAGATAGAATATCAGAATGCGCTACACCTTTTTCCTCCCAGCAAAATTGGATGGTATCCAAAAGTTATGTTGTGCTCTTCCCTTGAGGAAACCGGTATAAGCGAAGCATGGCAATTGATAGAAGATTACTTCAAGCATATCAGGAAAATTGGATTTTTCGATATAAAAAGAAAGGAACAGAATGTTGCCTGGATGCATCACCTTATAAAAGACACCCTGACCAAACGTTTTTTTAATAATGAAATTATAAAGGAAAATCTTAAGAGTGAAGAGGCTAAAGTCGCTCTTGGCATAATCCCTTCTATAAAAGCTGCCAGGAACCTGCTGGCCGCCTATGATTCTGATAAGCCCTCAACTGATAATTAAGTCAAAAATTCCTAACAGGATAATTCATTTCCAGTGAAATACTGACAAACTGTCATTTTTGTTCTTAAATACTCCCTTGGCATAGGGATTGATGACCCTTACCTGAATAAAAATGGAGTATAAAAATTAAACGATAAAATAATGGGTAAAATAATTGGTATAGACTTAGGTACAACGAACTCTTGTGTCGCCGTTATGGAAGGAAACGAGCCGGTTGTTATTCCAAATAGTGAAGGAAGAAGAACAACACCGTCCATTGTAGCCTTTCTTGATGATGGCAAGGGGGAAAGAAAGGTTGGTGATCCTGCAAAGCGTCAGGCAATTACCAATCCTCAAAATACCATTTCTTCTGTTAAGAGGTTTATGGGCAAAAAGTTCAGTGAGGTAGCAGAAGAAAGGAAAAATGTTTCCTACAACCTGGAAAAAGGAAATAATGACACTGTCAGGATGAAGATCGGTGACAGGTTATATACGCCACAGGAAATATCTGCCATGGTACTTCAGAAGATGAAAAGTACTGCAGAAGATTATCTGGGCACTTCTATTAATGAAGCTGTAATCACAGTTCCTGCTTACTTTAACGATGCTGAAAGACAAGCTACCAAAGAAGCCGGACAAATTGCAGGCCTTGACGTGAAAAGGATCATCAACGAACCTACCGCAGCCTCTCTGGCCTATGGCCTGGAGAAGAAAAACAAGGACATGAAAATTGCGGTATTCGACCTTGGTGGTGGAACGTTTGACATATCTGTTCTTGAACTTGGAGATGGTGTTTTTGAAGTAAAATCAACCAATGGCGATGTTCACCTCGGTGGTGATGATTTTGATTCCGCAATAATTGACTGGTTGGCGGAAGAGTTCAAGAAAGATGAGAACATCGATCTGAGAAAAGATCCCATGGCATTACAGCGACTGAAAGAAGCAGCTGAAAAAGCCAAGATAGAGCTTTCAAGTTCTACAAGTACAGAAATTAACCTGCCTTATATCATGCCGGTTGATGGAATACCAAAACACCTTGTCAGAACAATGTCAAGGTCAAAATTTGAACAATTGACCGACCACCTTGTACAAAGAACCGTTGGACCATGTGAACAGGCTGTAAAGGATTCCGGATTTTCAGTAGATGAGATCGACGAGATCATTCTGGTTGGAGGGTCCACAAGAATTCCAAAGATCCAGGAAACTGTTGAATCATTCTTCAAGAAGAAACCTTCCAAAGGGGTTAATCCGGATGAGGTGGTTGCAGTAGGTGCCGCCATTCAGGGAGGAGTTCTCACTGGTGAGGTTAAAGATGTACTCCTGCTTGACGTAACACCTTTATCACTGGGTATAGAAACACTTGGTGGTGTTACCACAAAGCTCATTGAAGCAAATACCACAATACCGACAAAAAAATCGGAGGTATTCTCGACTGCGGCCGATAATCAGCCATCCGTGGAAATACATGTTCTGCAGGGTGAGCGATCAATGGCGAAAGATAACAGGACAATAGGAAGATTCCACCTTGATGGGATACCACCTGCTCCCAGAGGTGTGCCTCAGGTCGAAGTTACCTTCGATATTGATGCGAACGGTATACTTCATGTTTCCGCAAAAGACAAGGGAACGGGTAAAGAGCAGAAGATCAGGATTGAAGCTTCTTCGGGACTTACCGATGAAGAAATCGATAAAATGAAGAATGAAGCCAAGGCTAATGCTGAAACTGATAAAGCAGAACGTGAGAAAATAGACAAGATCAATGCTGCGGATTCGCTGATCTTCCAGACTGAAAAACAGATGAAAGAATATGGCGATAAACTTTCAGAAGGCAACAAAACTGCAATCAACGGAGCACTTGAGAAACTTAAGGAAGCCCATAAATCACAGGATATTGCAGCAATTGATAAAGCCATGGAAGAGATGAATACTGCATGGCAGAATGCTTCTCAGGAAATGTATGCTGCTTCAGGAGCTGAAAATGCCGGTCAGACTGGCGGCTCTCAGCCTGGTGCCGAAGCACCCCCTTCAGATGGCGGTGACGACGGTGGTGTATCTGATGTGGAATATGAAGAAGTAGATGACAAGAAAAAATAATCTGTAACAGATTCACTTGTAAATCCCGCTTGGTTTCAGGCGGGATTTATTTTTTATACAAATAATAAAAAAGGTCCAGGGATTCCTCCGGATTATCGGTTACCAGGTAATCCTCAAAGGTGATAGATTCAACCAGTTCATTGTCGCTCTTCTTAAGTGTATTTCTGTTCATCCGGTTCAATATCTCATAGGGTATTCTCAACAGGAATCCAGGTAATCTGTGCTGAAGGTCTAAAAAATCAAATCTCATAATTTTCTCAACTGATTTCCTGTTATCTTCATGATACTGCATCACCTTTGGATTTCCTGATATGCCTTTTGAAATAACCTTATCAAAGATGCTGGCTGAAAGATCAGTTAGTTCCCTGGCAGTATATTCCCGGATATGCCATGGATTTCTTGATAGCGACATCCTGATATTAGGAGTGGTGATTATTGCCAGTCCCCCCGGCTTCAATATACGGTAGATTTCTTCCAGGAATAAACGGTCCTTACGGACATGTTCTATCACCTGGAAAGAAATGACAAAATCAAATACATCTGATTCCAGAATATCGATAGGAGGAAATACGGATTGCATGAACTGCCCATCAGGGTATTTTTCCACCAGGTTCCTGATCACTTCTTCAATTTTATCCAGTCCAAGAAAAGAATCCACCTTTGGCAGGATCATTTCAATACCTCTTCCTTCACCACAGCCCAATTCCAGAACATTTCCGCCAATTTCCTCTTTAACTATTGTATAAGGTTTCAGTAATCTCTGGTGTATGGGATTGTCAGAAGGTATACTATCTGATGTTATTTCCGTTTTAAATATGGACATGGCAAAATTTTTGTAAAAAAAAGGATAGAAAGAGTAAATTGAAAATTAAACTTGAGATATTTACATGGAATACGTGGTGAAAAGCAATAGAATGATGAAAATAAATGATCTTCGGTTCATTTTAATGACAATTTTCATATTTATCCTGAGTAGTCTCCAGACATTTTCACAATCAAATTATACAAAAAGAACACTTGACTGGAAATACGATTTAAACAGTGAATATGCTGTGGATTACAGGATTGGAAAAGATGATTCTGTCTATCATATCTACTTTTCTATTAACATCCCTGAAGGTATTGATTTTGAAGAGAATGTAGGTCTTAACTATGAGATCAAGGCTTCACTGGATGCAGAGGAGATCCTGTTCACGCGTACTGTAAATTATCCGGTCCATGGAATTGGGAGAGATTCTGAGTCAACTTATTTCCATATCCGTATCCCGGATGCGAATAATTATAATGTGCTTTTTCTGAACGTCACAAATAAAATTTCCAAAAGAGAATATACCTATGATATTCAATTGATTTCAAAAACGAAATTTCCTCCCCCGAACTTTATGATATTCAATAATTCCAGTTTGCTTCCAGTATGCAATGAATATGTATCCCTGCCAGAGACTTTGTCGATACAAAGCTTTAATGATGAAGATAAAGAGTTTTTTATTTACTATTACAAAACTGACTTTGAAGTAGCTGATCCCCCAATGTACAGGATTAAGAAGACCGTCAGCAAGTCAATGGATATTTCATCTCTTACAGTTGTAGAAAAAAATAAAACCTTTACACTGGAAGACGAGGGATTATACTTCATTCAATCAGACACCACCTCCCTATCGGGAATTGGTATCCGGGTGGTGAGCGAATTTTATCCGAAAATGACCTCCATCAAAGAACTCAGTGAACCCTTGATTTATCTGAGCACGAAAGATGAAATTGAGGAATTGATCAGTGAAGAAGATGTCAGGGCTGCTTTTGAGGGGTTCTGGCTGGATCTAGCGAAATCCGAATCTGTTGCCAGAATGATCATCAAAAGGTATTATGACCGGATTGAGGAAGCGAATATACGTTTCACCAATTATAAGGAAGGGTGGAAAACTGATATGGGCATGATTTTTACCATTGTAGGCCCACCCGATGAGGTGTATTTAACAGATGAAAAGGAATCATGGTATTATAAGAATCCGGGAAAAAATCAAATCGTTGTTTTTAATTTCCTGAAAATCAGGAATATCTTTTCTGATAAACATTTTACCCTGATACGGGATAACCAGTATAAATCATTTTGGTTCAAAAGTATTGATGAGTGGAGAAAGGGAGTTAAGTAGTATAACATTGATGAAAACTGATCGTGAATTTGTTTTTGGAATTCATTCTGTTCATGAAGCAGTTGAATCCGGGTCGGAAATAGACAGGATACTGGTAAGGAAGGATTATTCAAATTCCCAGATCAAGGACATCCTTAAAAATGGTTACAGGTTAAATATTCCGATCCAGAAAGTTCCCAAGGAAAAACTTAATGCTGTAACAGGGAAAAACCACCAGGGTATCATTGCCTTTCTATCTGCAATTAAATATGCATCACTCGATCACGTTATTACAGATGCATATAGCCAGGGAACAGATCCTCTTCTATTGATCCTGGATCATATAACAGATGTTCATAACCTTGGTGCAATTGCCAGGACTGCCGAAGGACTGGGATTTAACGGGATCATATTACCCTCCAAGGGAAGTGCCAGGTTGAATAGCGAAGCGGTAAAAATTTCAGCAGGTGCCTTAATGCATCTGCCAGTATGCAGGGTCAAGAGTTTATTAAGCACTATAGACTACCTGAAAAATAATGGTATTCGTATTATAGCCTGTACTGAAAAAGCAAATGATTCAATTTATTCATGTGATATGAATGGACCCGCCTGCCTTGTGCTTGGATCAGAATTTGATGGGATCAGCCGGGAGATACTGAATAAATCAGACCTTAGGGTTCATATTCCAATGCATGGAAGGGTATCCTCTTTTAATGTCTCGGTTAGTATGGCAATTGTGGGGTCAGAATTGATCAGGCAAAGGCTAGGCTAGATATATTTATCCCCTTTTTTCTTTTTTACATCCTTTAGTATCTTTCTCATTTCGCTTTCGATATCCTTCTTACAGATCAGAAGAACATCCCCGGTGTCTGCCACAAGATAGTCCTCAAGACCCTGGATGACCATCAATTTTTTTTCATCACCTAGGAAAAGGCTGTCTTTTGTATTATACATCATTACATTTGCCTCGACAACATTATTATTCCCATCTTTTTTCTTAATATCATGCAATGAACTCCAGGAGCCAAGATCAGACCATCCGAAATCACCCAGTATTACATAAACGTTATCAGCTTTCTCCATCACACCATAATCTATTGATATGATCTTAAAATGCGAATATGCTTTTTGAATTGCTTTCTTTTCCTTGGGTGTATAATAGGATTCGGAAATTGATTCAAAAGATTCAGATATATCAGGGAGATATTCATGGAAAGCTTTGTTTATGGAAGATACATTCCAGATGAATATTCCGGCATTCCAGACAAACTCACCACTTTCAAGAAATTTCTGGGCCAGATCTAACTGGGGTTTTTCCGTAAAAGTTTTGACTTTCTTAAAATCACTTCCATTGTCGATATGGTATTGAATATATCCGTATCCGGTTTCAGGCCGGTTCGGATGGATCCCGAGTGTAATCAGTATGTCATTTTCAAATGCGTATTTCAGACTCTTATTAATGGCTTTTATAAAGATCTTTTCCTTCAGAATGGCATGATCAGAAGGAGTAACAACCATCGTTGCTTTTGGATCTTTTTTTGCGATCTTATAGCTGGCATAAGCGATACAAGGGGCTGTGTTCTTCCTTGCCGGTTCGAGGAGGATCTGATCTTTGGTCATGTCAGGTAATTGGGCCTTAACCAGCTTATAATAATCCTCACTTGTAACCACATATATGTTCTTAGCCGGGCATACGTGAAGAAATCGCTGGTATGTAAGCTGAAGAAGTGATGATCCGGTTCCCAAAACATCAATAAACTGCTTTGGATGGTCATTGCGGCTATATGGCCAGAACCTGGAGCCAACACCTCCTGCCATGATTACCACATAATAATGTTTGTTCATTTAATATTATTTACGGAATGGAGTTCCTGATTGATAATATTTCCTAATCCAATATAACAAAGATATTATTTATGACCTAATATTATTATTTTTGTATGAGATTCTGCCAGTCCGTAATCAATTTCCATAACTTCTTACTATTAATTTAATTGTAACATGATTAAATTTATAAATGGTATATTAACACTTAGTTATTGTTACGGTCTGATCAAATAGAAAATTACCAGGCAAATTGGAAAAGTTAAGAACGACTCTAAAAGAGGTATTCGGTTATGATCAATTCAGGGGGAACCAGGAGGAGATAATCAGAAACGTACTGGATGGGAATAACAGTTTTGTGATCATGCCCACTGGTGCCGGTAAATCCCTTTGCTACCAGCTTCCCGCGATCATGATGGAGGGATCAGCCATTGTCATTAGCCCACTCATTGCCCTGATGAAGAACCAGGTGGATCAGATGAATGCCTTTGGTATAAATGCCCGGTTTCTGAATTCTACCTTAACACGGGCTGAAATAAATGCAGTAAAACAGGAAACCCTGAACGGTAAGCTGAAACTTTTATATGTTGCACCCGAATCATTGACTAAGCAGGAAAATATTGACTTCCTGAAGAAAGCAAATGTTTCATTTGCCGCAATTGATGAAGCGCATTGTATATCGGAATGGGGACATGACTTCAGACCTGAATACAGAAAAATAAGATCAATACTCAATGAAATTGGCAATATCCCAATTATAGCTTTAACTGCTACTGCCACACCGAAAGTCCAGCAGGACATCAAGAAGAACCTGTTAATAGAAGAATCTACCATATTCAAATCTTCCTTTAACCGGCCTAACCTGTATTACGAAGTACGGCCGAAAAAACAGGTTAAAAAGCAACTGATCAAATATATTAAAGAACATAAGGGCAAATCCGGGATCATATACTGTCTGAGCAGGAAAAAAGTCGAGGAAATTGCTGATTTCCTAAAAGTAAATGATATAAAAGCAGCACCCTATCATGCGGGGTTAGATGCAGATATTAGGAGACAGAACCAGGATGACTTCCTGAATGAGGAAGTAGACATTATCGTTGCTACTATTGCCTTTGGTATGGGGATTGACAAGCCTGATGTCCGTTTTGTTATTCATTATGATACCCCGAAGTCTCTGGAAGGATATTACCAGGAAACAGGCAGATCCGGAAGAGATGGTCTCGAGGGGAACTGCATCATGTTTTATAGTTATAAGGATATCCTGAAGCTTGAAAAATTCAATAAAGACAAATCGGTTACGGAAAGAGAAAATGCGCGCATTTTATTGGATGAAATGGCGGCTTATGCGGAATCCTCAGAGTGCCGGAGAAGACAGTTACTCCATTATTTCGGAGAAGAATATGATACCCGGGAATGCGGAGTATCTATGTGGTGCGACTCCTGCCGTCATCCGGTTGAGAAATTCGAAGGGAAAGAACTTGCCGCCTTGGCCATAAAAGCTGCAATGCAAACAAATGAAAGATTCGGCATAACACATCTCTCCCATGTTTTAAGGGGGAAGGATGACCAGTATGTTTTAAGTTATAAACATGATAAACTGGATACTTTCGGCAGTGGAAAGGATTATGATGATGATTTCTGGCAGAACCTAATCAGGACCATTACTTTAAATGGTTACCTGGAAAAAGACATAGAAAATATTGGTACTTTGAAAGTTACTGAGAAAGGAAAAGATTTTCTGGATAATCCTGTTTCTGTCATGATTTCAAAAAAACATGACTTCACCGTTGATGATGAAGAAGAGGAATCTGCAGCACCAGCCGCCGGAGGAGGCATCGCATATGACCATGCATTGTATCATATTTTAAAATCAGTCAGAAAGAAAGTAGCAAAAGATAAAGGTTTGCCTCCATATGTGATTTTTCAGGATCCTTCACTGGAGGAGATGGCCACAACCTACCCGACGTCTAAAGAAGAACTGGGAAATGTCAATGGTGTGGGAAGAGGCAAGGTTGAAAAATTTGGACTCCCTTTCGTAAATTCTATAAAAAAATATGTCGAAGAAAATGACATAACAACTGCTGCAGATGTGGTTGTTAAAAGTGCCGGCAATAAATCGAAAGTTAAAATTTTTATTATACAGCAGATTGACAGAAAAATAGAACTGGATGAAATAGCGGAATCCAAAGGTTTATCATTTGAGGAATTGCTGGATGAAATGGAACAGATTTGTTATTCCGGAACCAAGTTAAACATTGATTATTGTATAGATCAATATATCGATGAAGAAAAAAGGGAAGAGATCTTTGACTATTTCCTGAGTGCAGATGATGATAGTCTTGAAGATGCCATGAATGAATTTAGTGACCTGGGTTATGAAGAAGAAGATTTGAGATTAATGAGAATTAAATTTTTATCAGAATACGCCAATTAAGTTTTTTAAACCTTTTTATTTATGAATATAGCAGTTATCGGTTCCGGGGGGAGAGAACATACCCTTGCATGGAAAATAAGCCAGAGTCCACAATGTGATCAATTGTATCTGTTACCTGGGAATGCGGGAACAGCCAGTTTTGCTCAAAACGTAAGCATATCCACCTCAGATTTTGATGAGGTGGGGCAATTTATGCAGGATAAAAGTATCGACCTGGTTGTCGTAGGGCCTGAAGCTCCTTTGGTAGGAGGGATCAGGGATCATTTCCGGAACAATCCTGAACTCAGCCGAATACAATTTGTTGGCCCTGACATGCATGGTGCAACGTTGGAAGGGAGTAAGGATTTTGCAAAAAAGTTTATGCAGAAATTCAATATCCCCACAGCCGGATTTAAAACCTTTACGGTGGATAATCTTTCTGAGGCCATAGACTACATTCAATCGAAGGAACCTCCAATAGTCTTAAAAGCTGATGGTTTGGCTGCCGGGAAGGGTGTCCTGATCTGCAAATCCAGGGAAGAGGCTGTATCTTCCATTGAAAGCATGCTTGTGAATAATATGTTCGGGAAGGCGAGTGAAAAAGTAGTGATAGAGGACTTCCTGGATGGAATAGAAGTATCCGTATTCATATTAACAGATGGAAATGATTATGTCCTTTTTCCTGAGGCGAAAGACTACAAACGAATTGGTGATAACGACGATGGGCCCAATACCGGGGGAATGGGATCTGTATCACCGGTTAATTTTGCGGACAAGGTTTTCATGGACAAAGTCGAAGAAAGAATTATCAAACCCACAGTAAGAGGATTGAAGGAAGAGGGTATTGATTATAAAGGATTTATATTCCTTGGCTTGATTAATATAAAAGGTGACCCATTTGTTATTGAATACAATGTCAGAATGGGCGATCCGGAATCACAGGTGGTAATTCCAAGGATAGAAAATGATTTTGTCAGTTTATTATCTGCTACTGCCCGGGGCACCCTGGGTGAAGAGAAAATCAAATTCAGCCAGGATACTGCCGTAACTGTGGTAATGGCCTCCGCCGGGTATCCCGGAAGCTATGAAAAGGGTAAGCTGATGAACGGATTTGAAGAAGTAGATAATGCACTGGTTTTTCACGCGGGCACGAAACTCAATGATGAGGGGGGTATCGTCACTAACGGAGGACGGGTTCTTGCTGTTACCGGAAAAGGATCGAATCTCAGGGAGGCCATCATAACTGCTTATGAGAATGTAAATAAGATCTCTTGGGAAGGTGTTCAGTTCAGAAATGATATTGGTCAGGACCTGCTGAAACTGGAAAAGTGATTTTTTTTAAGTAAATTTCACCAGCTGAATGTTTTTAAGAAATTTAAACTAGATTGGAATGTCGGGATGTACAACATGCATAGTACCTTCAGAGAATAATAAGATACCCGGATGCAGGAATAACGGAGGGTGCCTGACAGATGGTTGTGATAAACTCAGTGTAACCGATTGGCTTTCTGATATGGAATTACCAACGGGTGAAACTTTTAATATACTCGAGGTCAGATTTAAATCAGGACGTAAAGAGTTTTTCAAGAATAATGAACTTTCTCTTGTTACAGGCGACCCTGTAGTTGTTGATGTGCCTAACGGACATCATATCGGATATGTTTCCATGATGGGCGAACTGGTCAAATTCCAGATGAAGAAAAAGAATATCGAGGATGATGAGAATATCAGGAAAATATACCGGAAGGCAACGGCTCGTGACATGGAAAAATTTGAGGAGGTTCGGGGTCGAGAAAAGAAAACTCTTCAACGAACGAGGGAGATCATAGAAGAGAAAGGCCTTGAAATGAAACTGACCGATGTAGAATTTCAGGCTGATAATACAAAAGCAACCTTTTACTATTCCGCTGATGAACGGGTTGATTTTCGCGAACTAATCAAACTGCTGGCATCAGAATTTAAGATCAGAATAGAAATGAAACAGATCAGCCTGCGGCAGGAGGCCGGCCGATTGGGTGGTATTGGTTCCTGTGGGAGAGAATTGTGTTGTTCCACATGGTTGACAGATTTTAAAAGTGTTTCTACTACTTCTGCCAGGTATCAGAACCTCTCGCTCAATCCGAGTAAGTTATCAGGTCAATGTGGGAGGCTGAAATGCTGCCTGAATTACGAGCTCGATACCTATATGGAGGCCCTGGTCGATATCCCTGAATTAGAAGCCCCCTTGGTCACTGAAAAAGGAGAGGCATTCCTGCAAAAAACGGATATCTTCAAAAAGACCATGTGGTTTGGTTATAAGAATGAGAATACCTGGATACCAGTTGGTGCTTCCCGTGTGTCAGAGGTGATTGAACTCAATAAAAAAGGCAAAAAACCTGCCACACTTCTTGAAAACGAAGAAGCGGATATTGAAGATACCACCATGGCATTGAACTCAGATCTTGAGGAACTTGATAGAAAATTCAAGAAAAAAACGAAACGTAAAAAACGTAAAAAGAAAAGGTTTAAGCCAAGAAGAAAAAATCCAGGCAATGAATAGGATAATTTTCTTTCTAACATTTGTGGTTTTTATAGCATCCGGCTGTAACAGGGGCAGGATCTTTGAAAAAAATGTGAAATTCTCTGACAGGATTTGGAATAAGGATTCGGCAGCAGTTTTTGATTTTGAGATCACAGATATCAACTCTGACTATAAATTCTATTTTAATCTGAGAAACACGATATTGTATCCTTATCAGAATATATACTTGTCTTATTCTCTTGAAGATACACTGGGCAATGTTTATGATTCAGATTTGACCAACATAAACCTCTTTGATAGTAAAACCGGCAAACCTTTTGGTGATGGGATGGGTGATATATTCGATCATCAATATCTGGTTATTGAGGATTACCAATTCAACAATCCGGGATTGTATCAATTCAGGATCAAACAGTACATGAGAATGGATTCCCTTCCTGAAATCATGTCGGTTGGATTACGCGTTGAGAGATCAATGAGTCAATGAGCTATTCCGTAAGGTAGTTACTGAACCTGACCAACCGTTCAACGACTTCGTCTTTATCCTGCCATAATTCACGGCTGAACACACCCCTGAATTTCCAGTTTTTTGATGAAAGGGTAAATGGATTATAAACATGCGTTTCTTTTGCAGAAACACTTTGATAATAGAGATCATCATCTGTGAGGATAAGGCCATAGTACGCTTTGCCATCAAATAACGTAAGATCAGAAAAAGGCAATTCCTCGGAAATATTCAATCTGAAATTGGAGTCTTCCTTTAGAGCTTTCAATAGTTTGTTTTTCAAATACCAGTTTGTGTTGGCATTGATGGCTGGTCTAATCTCTGGTTTGTATTTCTTGCTTGACACATTATAGGCATATTCAAGATATTTTCGTAGCAGTTTCGGCCCTTCATTCTTTAAATGTTCGGTAGTCATTTCCTGCGGGTAGAAACTTGTGACGACATAGACTTTTTCCTTAGCCCTGGTAATTGCTACATTCAGTCGATTTTCTCCGTTTATTATATTCAGGCTTCCAAACTGCATATTCAACTTTCCTTTTTTGTCAGGCCCATGGGTAAGTGAAAAAATGATAATATCCCGTTCATCGCCCTGAACATTTTCAATATTTTTTACGAAAAGGTTTTCAGGTATGAATATTCCCTTCTCAATTGATTTTTCTTCTATCAGATCTTGGATAATATCCTGTTGGCGGGCATTGAAAGTTACGACTCCAATATCTTTTCCCGGGTATTCTTCAGTTACCTTAAACACCAGGTCAGATACATATTGTGCCTCAATGAGGTTAAAATTGTCCTCCCATATTCCTTCCAGCTTAATAAACTCTATAGCCGGCTTGTTCCTGTTCAGAATCATGCGGTCCGGAAGCATCATTAAGTTACCCTCATAAAAGTGCTTATTGGAAAAATCAATAAGATCCAGTGACTGAGAGCGGTAATGCCCCTTCAGATGTACCTGCATAAGGTATTTATCCGTCAGGTCAAGCAAAGAATCAACCTCAAGATCAGGATGATCTTCTTCATCTTCATCCCATCTTGTCTTATACAGGTCAAAGGGACTGAGTTGTTTAGAATCCCCAGCAATAACCAGCTGCCTTCCGCGATACATAGCCGGAAGGCCCCTTTCAGAAAAACACTGGGATGCTTCATCAAATATCACCAGGTCAAATAATTTTTCCATAGGAAATATAGCTGATGCGGATTCCGGTGAGGTAAGCCAACAGGGTATCAGGTTGAATAATTCCCTGGAAAAGTGGGAGATTAATCTTCTGATAGGCCAGATTTTACGCTTTTTGGTTACCTGGTGAATCAAATCCCGGTAAGTGACCATATTATTAAGCCGGTTGTAAGTTACATCGGCATATGTTCTTTCTCTTGACCGCATTAAAACAATCTCCTTGCTGATCTTTAACTTTTCCTTCACTGCATTTTGCAGCATTTTAACTTGCGGATCAAATTTGAGTGAGGATACTGATCTTAAAATCGGATATTTCATTTCAATATGCTCAATCCATGCCAGTTTGAGGCTATTCACGAATATATCCAGCAATTCGTCTTCAGAAAAATCATCTACGATTTCTTCCATCTTAGAGATAATGGATAATTCATAGTCAAGGAAATCATCTTTCAAGCGGTCAAAATCACATAGACTTTCAAAATCCCGATTCAAGACCTGGATCAATCTTTTCGGGTCATATTTATGGGATAATATCTCCTGTATCTTGGTGGGCTGAAGATACAATTCCCATTCTAACCATTTTGAAGGAATCCCTTTTATAATATCCAGCAGCCTGAACACCTCATTCTTTAAATCATCATATGACAGGTGGTTAACACTAAAATAATCTGAAAAACTCCTTACATTTATAAAGATATCTTTGGCGGATATTGCATCATGGGTTTTCCTGAACCATTCTTCAATCAGTTCCTTATCCGGTTCCTCCGGCACTTCCTTCATCCATTTATTCCCTCTTAATTTCGTCAGGTTATGTTCCAGGTTCAAACGGTTATCCAGTTTTTCAGTAAGCAGCTTCAGGTCTTTTCGCCGTCTGGATAGCTTATTATTGTTCAAAGCCTTTTGTATCATCGGCCTGTCATGGGAAAGAAGTATCCATTGCATCCATTTGAAGATATTCCGGCGGGCTTCAAACATATTGTGAAGCGCTGATTGAAATTTTCCCAGCACACTAACAGGTAAGCTTTTCTCTATTCCTGCTCCTTCCCAACATATATTCACATTTTTTTCAATGTTTTTCAGGTATAGATTTTCTGCTACCTTCGGTCCTGTATTGATTATGTGAACAAAGTACTCATAGGTCTTTTCGTCCTGAAGTAATTCAAACATTCGTTCAATTTCCTGGCTCTTTCTGCTAATGGCTTCACCTTCAGCCAGGGATATGCCTGTTTTAACAACTTCCTTGACCTTATTTTCTATCTCTGATTGATATTGTGGTATATCCTCTATGATCTCAAGAATTTTTTTAAGATCAGAAACCTTATAATCTTTATAGTTTTTACGTACACGCCATGGGTAGCCATCTTTTAAAAATCGTTTGGCATAGATCACGTAAAACTTAAGTTTGCCCAGGAATTCATCTATTTCCGGAATTTTGAAAAAGTTATATTCCTGTTTCAGGTTAATAAGGGGTTTTGACAGATCGGATGTCAGGTACAATTCCTTTATCGACACACCACTCTCCGATTCATCAAACAGGGCATATTTTAATTCGTCAAGTTCTTCAGACAGGTTATCAATCTGCCGGCTGGATTGCAGGTACTTTCTTTCAAGCTGAATAGAATCCAAAGAGTTATTCTTTAACTTATATTCATAGAGCTTTTCGATCTGCGTATGGATCTGCTTGTAAATATCCTTTCTGTCATTTTTGAAATCATGCACCAGGGCAGCAAAATCAGCCAGTTCTTCTTGCTGAAGCCGGTCGTAAACCACATCCAGGGCGGCTCTTTTCTGGCAAACCAGCAATACACGCTTTCCACGAGCCATGAAATCACTCATTAAATTACAGATCAGTTGTGATTTTCCAGTACCCGGAGGCCCCTGGACCACAATCGAATTACCTTTCCTGACCGCTTTCAGTGCATTTTCCTGAAAAGCATCCAGCTTGAACGGCGTGTAAATCTGTTCTTCTTTGAGCTTATTCAGGAAATAAGAGAATGAAAGGTGCCTGATTTCTCCGTCATCGTCTTCGGAAAAAGACCTCTCGTAAAAGAAATCTTCAAGGGAATTATATTCTTTTTTGCTGGTCAGAAAATTATAATCCGGAATAAGATATGACCCGGATTGTGGAAATATCCCAAGAACTGCCTGAGGATAAAGTTTGAGCTCCCCATTTTTTTCCTTCTTTTCGAGATCAGATTTCCTTAACGATTCAAAAGGGATCAAGGGATCTGAAAACATTTCCGTATTGAAATTTATCTCTACGGGGCTATCTTTTAAAAACTGATACAATCCAGTTTTGAATTCTTTAGCATTTCTGTCAAAATCATCGAACACTTTCTCAACAAACTCTTCTGAAAGTTTTACCCCATTATAATGCGAATAGGCTAGCAGAAATGATTTATTGAAAGTCAGGTTTACATCCTTCCGAATGATCAGGTACCAGAAATTCTCTATTAGCTCAAGTTCAACAGGGAAAAACAATAAAGGCCCTCTGATCAAAGTTCCATCAAGCATTTTACCCTTAACAAAAGGCCAGCCTATGTATAAGTCCTTACTACCCCGTTCCTGAAAAATAAAATTATCCTTGCGCTGAAGTCTTTTCAGTCTTAGACTGACATTATTACTGTCTTTATCCCTTGGATCTATTTTAGAACAGATTCTGATCGAATTCTTTCCAGCTATGAACTGATGAATTATCTTGAATGATGGATCCTTAATTGCATAATCCAGGCTATGCAGATCAATAAACTGATCTGACAATAATCTTAGTAATAGCAGGGACCGGTTATTCCCGGACAGGTTGGTCAACCTCTTCTGGTAAGATTGAAGGATCTTTTCCATTTACCGGCAAAATATAAATTCATTCCTAAAAAACATTATATAATCTGTATTCTTTTCTTAAGGTTTAAAATTTGACATATGGCTCTACAATATGCAATATACTATCATTCATGTAGGGAATTTCAAGCAGTTGATCAATACTTTTTAGGTATCCTTTATCAGATCTCAATTTGATTATATCATTTGCCAGTTGGCTGTTAATATATGGATGCCTTACCATTTCTTCCCAGCCTGAAAAGTTTATTTCAATCTTCTCAGGAATAAATAATGAATCAACAAATACTGCAGACTTTAATAGTTCCAGGGCTTTTCCCCTTAATCCATAAACGTCATTCAATTGATCAATATTTGAATATCCTCCCAACAAATCCCTGTATTTTATGATTCTGTTTGATAATATGCTACCTATGCCTTTCAATATCATCAATTGATTGGTATCAGCCAGATTAATATTGAACTTCATTTTCGGGGCACTTACTTTCTCCCTGATATTCCCGGTCCATCCTTGCATTTGAACCTGATCATACTGTTTTTTCGGAATTTCTTCCGGAATATCTTCCGGTAAAATAATTTTATCTTTCAGATCAAGGTATAAACTTTCAGGGAAATCATAAATCCTAAGCAAATCCCTTTTAACAATAAACTGCCCATTTTTATCTCTGTACTTCATAATGCGTCTGCCAATTACCGAATCGAATCCAAGAAGTATCATTTCCTCGAAAGAAACTGTATTTGGATTAAATGGGAAAATGGTATCCGGGACTATTGATATTTTCTGGTTTTCAGTCGTAATATTCTTGAGTTTTTTCTCATAAATATCTATTAAACTATCAAGCATCAGAGAGTCAAGCCTGTAGTTCGTATATCCGTTAATCAGAAACCGGTTATAAACCAGGGGGGATAATAAAACAATGATGAGAATAATTAAAAGTGCGGATACACCATTTGCCTCCCGCGAGGATATACCGAAGTACTTCCTGATGGAATTACGAACCTGGTTGAACATATGCTATAATAATCTTTTAAAGAATCGAATCTAAAAATTATTCTTTCAGCATCAGATTATTATAAATGTATAAATTCTTATTTATTTTTCAGATAGTAGCATTATAAATTTTCTCAGAAAAGTCCCTTGACTTTTCCAGTATTCACATCGATATCGATCTTCCGGTAAGCGGGATCTGAGGCAGTACCTGGCATTAGTTTTACGTCACCGACTACCGGGACTGCAATTCCTGCACCTCCATATATCAGAATATCATTAATAGGTAATATCCAACCTTCCGGTCTCCCTTTCCATGAAGGATCATGGGAAAGGCTAAGATGTGTTTTAGCCATACAGCTTCCATAAAATTTAAACTCCGGATGTTTCTGGATTTGATTAAGTTTAGCCTGGGCCTTATCGGAATATTTAACACCATTCGCTCCATAAATTTCTTTCGCTATAAGTTCGATCTTACTGTTTAGTGAAATGTTATCATCATAGAGAAATTTAAACCTTTGTTTGTCCTCACAAGCATCCACTACCGCTTCAGCCAGTTCCATGGCGCCATCTCCTCCTTCCAGCCAATGCTTTGAGGTTGCGCATCTGACACCAACTTCCTTACAGGCGTCCTTAATAATTTTAATCTCTGCCGGATCATCGGTATGAAAGTAATTAATACATACCACAGGCTGTATGCCGCTTTTTCGGATAATATCAATATGTGCATAGAGATTATCTAGTCCCTTCCTCACCAGTTTAGTGTTCTTTTCTGTATAAGACCGGTCAATTGGCTTGCCCGGAACAACTCTTGGGCCTCCGCCATGCATCTTCAGACCTCTCACTGTAGTGACAAGTACTGAACAATCCGGCTCCAGTTGACTATACCTGCATTTCAGGTTCCAGAACTTTTCAAATCCGATATCGGATCCGAATCCACTTTCAGTGACATGATATTCTCCAAGTTTCAATCCTATGAAATCAGCAATTATGGATGATTGACCCAGTGCAATATTCGCAAAAGGACCTGCGTGAACCAGCACAGGTTGACCTTCCAAAGTCTGAATCAGGTTGGGATAAATGACTTTGGCGAGCAGGGCTGTCATGGCACCATCTACTTCCAGGTCGCTTGTAGAAATTGGATTCCCTGCTTTATCATAAGCTACAATCATTTTTCCGATCCGTTTTCTGAAATCTTTAAGATCAACTGAAATAGCCAGTATGGCCATTATCTCTGAGGACACACTGATCTGGAATCCACATTTCATCATAAAACCATCCATTTTCCCACCAATACCAATAATTATCTCACGAAGGGATTGTGCACTGAAATCCATAGCCCAACCAATGGAAATATTTCGTGGATCAATGTTCAGACGTTTTAGTTTCTTGTTTTCCAGGATTTTATCGGTATAATTAAACTCATGCTGGATACGGCTTGTCAGGGCTACCATGGCCAGATTATGTGCATTGGTAATTGCATCAATATCACCTGTAAGGCCAAGACTAAAATCTGTCAATGGCACACATTGAGCCAATCCTCCTCCGGCAGCTGATCCTTTTATATTGAATGTAGGACCACCACTTGGCTGTCTTATGGCTCCAATAGGCTTTTTCCCAATCTTACTTAATCCTTCAAGCAGTCCTATGGTCGTGGTCGATTTCCCTTCACCAAGGGGAGTAGGGGTGATAGCCGTGACGTCAACATACTTCCCGAGCGATTCTCCTTTTAATCTTTCCAGGATTATTTGATAATCCAGTTTGCCGACATAATGCCCGTACGGTAATACTTCAGACTGATATAATCCCAGTTCATCACGCAACTCATAGATTTTCTTCATTCGCTTCTCAGCTGCCTGTGCGATTTTCCAGTCAGGCATTTCGACAGGATTCAATTTGGCTGTCATAACTTTTGAAGTTTATAATGATATGTTATAATTTTCCGAATTGGCAGAATATTATTCCGTTTCTTTATATATTTAATTTCATATAAAGAATCATATTTTGCAAGAATTTGCCAGATTTTCTTTGACAGGGCAGGACTAAAACGATTAATATCTTATAAATCGCTGTTCATCAGAGCGTCCATTTGGATCCATCACCTTAAAAATATACATCCCCTGGGGCATGTATCCTATATCCAGATTAAGAGTACGATTAGCTTTTACTTCTATAGGGCCCTCAAGTAATTGTCCGAGGTTATTGAAAATCAGAAGGTTCCCGCTAACATTTGAACGGGTTTTCAGGGTATTTGAGTTTAATAGGGGATTCGGATATATTTCAAGAACAACATCATTTGTCTCATTATGCGTATTATCCGCAAGGTTTTTATATATAGTTAAACCTCCCTGAGCATTCCCAAATATCAGGATCTGATTTTCCAATCCCGAGATCAAACCGCCGGTCATCCAGGTATGATAGCCAAAAACAGATGTATCAGTATCATCTAAAAGATCATTATAAATAATATTCCTTAATTTCTCCGGTTCATATTTATAATCCAGGTATACTGTTAGCTCTCCAGTATGATCAGTGGTTAATAGATCATCCAGCCCATCAAGGTTTATATCCATTACATAGGGAACAAGATTTATTCTGAATTCAATAAAACTATCGTCAATATCCAGAAAGGCCGGATCCTCCAAAACAAAGAACGGATCGTTATCAGTGCCACTGTTTACATAATACTCCAGCCGGCCGGTGGATTTACCCAGAAGCATATCTGTCAATCCATCATTATTGACATCAGTAAAATAGGGAGTATCATTATTTTTCAATTCAATTTCCAACACTTCGAAATCGTTATTAATATTAAGTCCGGATGAGTTACCGGATATGCTTTTATACCATCTTGTCTCTATAACTTTCGTTTCAGGAATAGTGGAAACAATAATAAGATCTGACTGCCCATCATGATTAAGATCGGCAATCAAAGGCATCATATCAAAGTGATTGATTTCACTGAGTTTATGATAATCATTATCTACAAGGGAAAATTCCGGATTGGAGTTACTCCCAATATTCCTAAAAAGCGATAAATAACCATAAAACTTCTCCCCGGATGCATGTCCATTACTACCTACCAGGAGATCCAGATCCCCATCTCCATCTTCATCCACAAGTACAGGTTTACTATTTTCGCCCAGGTCAATCATTCCGGATTGCAGAAAAGTACCCGTAATAAAATCGAATTGGGGTAATTCGTTAGTTCCGTTATTTTTATAGAACCAGCTTGACCTCCCATAATTTATAGTCTTATCAGGGTTATACTCTGTATTTGGGGAGACCATCAGGTCATATATCCCATCGTTATCAAAATCATCTAAAAAGGCGGCTGGAAAGATGGGGAAGTTTGCCGGGTTTTCCGGATTGGGAAAATCCTCTGAAAATTCATTCATCCTTGCCTCTGCTGCAGTCCCCTTGTTTTCAAGGTAATAAAGCTCATCACATTGTTCATGCCCCCCCAGAAAATCTTTGTCCCCATCATTGTCCATATCAATCAGTAAGAGACTCTTACCGCCGGGATGCATCACCCTGGCCTGGGCAAGGGCACCACATGTCTCCCCGAATTCCTCAAAAGCATATACATGGCAATCACATTCCTCAAAATAACCCCAGTTTCGGGAGACAAACTCAAAATCAAGCAATCCGCATGACCCTGAACGTTCAACACTCATGTTTTTATGGTGCCTGATAAAACCACCTATTGCAAAATTATATACAAGAACATCCAGATCGCCATCACCATCTATATCTTCAATAGCAGGAACATCAGTGATATTAACCTGCAGATTGATCATCCCCGATGATCCCAAAGTCAGGACAGGATCTGCTATCAATTCCCACTCCGGAGAAGACCCATCAAAAGTTATATTTTTATAGACTTTCATGCCGCCACTGGAGTTGGCAAATAGATCTCTTTTTCCATCGCAATCATAATCTTTAAACAGTATCCACCCTTCTAGTTCTTTGGGAAGGTAAATACGGTATTCAGGGTTGTAGACAAACTCCCCATCTGCTTGAATGAAGGTGTTAATAAGATTTGTAGAGCGATCATATATGACCAGATCGTCTGTGCCATCTCCATTCAGGTCTATCCGGCCATATTGTGCAGCATTAATTCCCCCTGCCCATGGATCAGGCAACTGGGATTCATTAATGGTAACGGGTATGGAATTATCATTCGCTAAGGTCACCTGTGATGAGACTTCATAGCTGAGTAAAGTGGTTAACAGGATCCACCCGATAAAAACTTTTCTTCCCATAATCTGCTTATCTGACTCCTAATCTTTAAAAGTTCTTATATTCCAATGTAAATATAAAGTTACTTTCTATATTCGAAGATTGTTCCAAATTTTCTAAATAAATGATTCAGGATTTATATAAAAGGTTTGTTTCAAGCACAGGCATTTCCACTGATACACGAAAAATCGAACCCGGGAATATATTTTTTGCACTTAAGGGGCCTAATTTCAATGCCAATGAATTTGCACAGAGAGCTCTTTCAGAAGGTGCATCACTTTCGGTGGTAGATGAGAAAGAATTTGCCGTTTCACCCAAAACTTTTCTCGTAAGAAACGTACTTGAAACCTTACAGGATCTTGCTAATCATCACCGGCAACAGTTGAATATCCCGGTCATTGGTATCACAGGCAGCAATGGAAAAACAACCACAAAGGAATTGATTAAGATCGTCCTCTCTGAAAAATATAAATGCCAGGCTACTGAAGGAAATTTAAATAACCATATTGGGGTACCTTTAACAATACTTTCCCTGAAACAGGACATAGAGATCGCCATCATAGAGATGGGTGCCAACAAAATTGGAGATATTAATGAATTGTGCCACATCGCCGAACCTACACATGGCATCATAACGAATATAGGAAAAGCGCACACAGAAGGTTTTGGAGGCTTTGAAGGGGTATTACGGGGTAAGAGTGAACTATATCACTGGTTGATACAAAACAAAGGAACTGTATTCATAAATTCTGAAGATCCTGTTTTGATGAATATGTCAAAGCGCTTTGAGAATCCTGTTTTATTTCCTGGACCTGATGATTATTACCATTGCAGCCTTTCAGAGGCTAATCCTTGGGTAGTGATAGAAGATGAGGAAAATAACCTAATTAAAACCCATTTGATCGGAAGATATAATTATCAGAACATAGCAGCGGCCTTATGTTTTGGAAAATTTTTTGATGTCGATTCCGCAAAAGCTACCTCAGCTGTGTCTCAATATATTCCGTCAAATAACCGGTCTCAGATATTGTCCATTGGTAAGAATACAATTATTCTTGATGCCTATAATGCCAATCCAGATTCAATGTCTGCAGCTATCGGAAACCTCTCAGGAATGGATGGCAAAAACAAAATACTCATCCTTGGGGATATGTTTGAACTTGGGGACCTGACAGAAGAAGAACATCGAAAAATTGGTGAACTAACCATGAGGGAATCGTTTGACGAGGTAATTTTTTGTGGGGAAAGGATGCAATATGCCAGTGAAAGCAACAAAAACGCAAAATATTTTAAAACCAGGAAAGAACTGGAAAATTATATTGAAAGTTGTATTTTCGAAGATAGTCTCATTCTAATAAAAGGGTCAAGAGGTATGGCCCTGGAAGTAATTGTCCGTAAAATCCAATCGTCATGAAAGAAATCTTATCATTCCTAAATGATCTGCAAAATAATAACACCAGAGAATGGATGGAGGCCAACAAATCACAATATCTGAACTCAAAACAACAATTCGAAGAAATCATTTCTTCATTAATCGATAATATTGCAGCTTTTGACCCGCACATATTAGGCACTGAACCAAAGAAATGTATTTTTCGCCTGCACAGAGATGTCAGGTTCAGTAAAGATAAACGACCCTATAAGGAAAACATGGGAGGGTTCATCAATAAGAATGGTCGTAAAGGTATGGATGGAGGATATTACATTCATATTCAGCCAGGACAATCCATGCTTGCAGGAGGCACATACATGCCACCTCCGGAAATTCTTAGAAAAATCCGACAGGAGATTGACTATAATCCGGATGGATTGATCAAGTTTATGCAAAGCAGTGATTTCAAAAAGTATTTCGGAACTTTCGAAGGAGACAGATTAAAAAAAGCCCCCAAGGGATATAGTCCGGATCACCCGAATATTGAATTGCTGAGGCTGAAGTCCTACATCGTTGTTCATCGAATAGAAGATACTGAGTTATTAAAACCGGGCTTTCTGGAAAATACAACCCGGGTTTTCAAGGCCATGCTGCCGCTGAATAATTATATCAGGACAGCTCTGGATGAATAAGGGGTTGAGATATCCGAGCCCAGGATGGTTCCGGCAACTGAAGGGTCATTTTTTGATATCCGAAGGCATACCCAGGTTCTCACAATAAAAACATTTGTCCTGGTCCTCTCTATGCATAAATGGTATATCCGGATCATAAATCTCACTGATCAAACCGGATAAATGAGCCTCATATTCATCCATGAAAGGCAAAATATCATCTATACAGGTTGAGCCTCTATTAGCCTTTAACTTAATCCTGGGATCAAAAGATGGACCATATAATTCTTTAAGGTTATATAATCCTGATATAATCGGACCATCAGGATATTGTGGATTGTTTTTCAGGAATAAATAGGCATAAAAAAAGGTGTGAAAAATAGCCTT
>CBDUCT010000008.1:0-23926 GCA_965365715.1 uncultured Cyclobacteriaceae bacterium
AAAAATCCTTCCCAGACCGAACCCACACTACACTGTACTGAAACAGCATAACACAGCTTGAGTGCCCTGAACGGGACATCAATACAATGGCAGCCCATATCACCAAGGGCACCTGTCCCAAAATCAACCCATCCCCGCCAGTTGGCCGGAATATATATAGGATTAAATGGTCTTTCAGGTGCTGTTCCAAGCCAGAGATCCCAGTCTACCTCCGAAGGTATACCGTGAGAATCCGTAGGGGTAGGTATTCCCTGTGGCCACACAGGTCTGTTGGTCCAAACATGCACCCTGTCAACATCTCCGATTACACCATCCTGTATCCATTTTTCGACATATCTTGTATCATCGCCACTGCTCCCCTGGTTACCCATTTGAGTGACAACTTTATATTTCCTTGCTGCTTCAGTTAATAAACGCGCCTCCTGGATATCATGCGTAAGTGGTTTTTCAACGTATACATGCTTGCCCATTTTCATCGCTCTCAGTGCATGTACCGCATGCATATGATCAGGACTGCTCACGATCACTGCATCAATGTTTTTATCCTCCTTATCAAGCATTTGCCTGAAATCTTTATAATATGAAGCCTCAGGCCATTTTTCCCTGGATCCTTTAGCCATGCGATCATCAACGTCACATAATGAAACAATATTGGCTTCACCTTTTTTATAAGTCAGGTTAAGGTTCTGCCAGGCCTTACCACCAGCACCGATGGCCGCTACGTTGAGTTTGTCGCTTGGAGCAATGAAATTCCTGCCGCCCAAAATATGTCTGGGTACAATTGAGAAAGCTGGGATAGAGCTTCCTATAGTGGTACCTAAAGTCGAGATAAAAGTCCTTCTTTTCATATGAATAATATTTGAATCCTATTTCAATTTAGTAAATACCTTGAACTTCTGAGGCATTCTTTGTACTTTTTAAATTATCAGGAATAAAAATCATCCTCATGTAATTTTTTGTACACTTAGTGCAACTAACATTTATGGATCAACAAAATAAAATGAAAGAGAAGTTTTTAAACTTAGTTGAAATGCATCAGGGTATAATTCATAAGATCCTATCAATTTATACATATGACACCGAAGACAGAAAAGATCTTCTCCAGGAAATCATGCTGCAACTCTGGAAATCATTTCCAAGTTTTCGGGAAAAGTCTGCCTTCAGTACCTGGATGTACAAAGTAGTCCTGAATACTGCCCTTTTGCATAAACGGAAAAAAATGAAAGAAAAGTATTCTGTCGATTCATTAATTGAAAACCGGGCAATGCAAATGGGGACTGGTAAGAATGATATCTCGATAAGTCTTTATATGGCCATCGACCAGTTAGGCCCGGTTGATAAGGCAATCGCACTATTATATCTGGAGCAGAAAAGTTACCAGGAAATAGAAAATATACTGGGAATGAAAAAAAATAATATTGGTGTCAGGATCAGTCGAATTAAAGACAAACTCAAAAAGATCTTTGAATATGAACAACAACTCTAAAAATAAGGAACAGGAAATATTTAATATTTGGGAAAAAGCCGGAAGTGCTTTGAACAATAAACAACAACTAAATAAAGAAAAAATGGAAACATTACTTAACAAGACATCGAGTGAATTCTCGACCAATCAGAAAAAACTGTTAAAAGCAGATGCCATCTTTAAAGTAGCATTAATCTTTGGATTTATATTTATTGCTGCCTTTAATCTGGCAAATCTTTTTGTCATGTTTACAGCGCTGATATGCATAATAATTGGAACCATCGGCATTAAACAGGAAAGATTAATGATCGATGGTATAAATGATCTACAGGAATTCAAAGGCTCTATACGGAATCAGCTGGAAAGAGATATCCAATTTTACCGAAATAATATAATAAGATACCCTTTGTCTCTTTCACTCAGCGTATTCATTTTTTACATTCTGGGAAGTCTGGTATATCATGATATAAAGTATGACGTGATCCGTCCCGTTGAAGATCTTGAGGATGGCATTGTACTGATTTCATTACTTTTGATTTCCTTCATCTTTTCCTTTGTGGCATACTATCCATTTTTCAGGTCAAGGATAAAATATTTAAATTCATTATTGACAGATATTGAGAAGGAAGAAAAGATAAGCAGTCACATTGATACAGAAGAGGCCCGAAAGAAAAAAATTGCCACAATAACTACAATTTTAATTATAGCAGGAATAATAGTCTTAATCTCACTAATCATTGCCTTACTATAATATTTTTCACACAGGTAACAGCAGAAAATCCCGTTTCTACGGGATTTTTTTATTTACACTCATCAAGAATAATGGATTTTTTTTATATTGCCCGACAAATTTAATATTAATATGTCAAGTTTTCGGATAAGACCTCGCTTCAGACAACATGTAAAAGCCAGTTTTGAGGAAATAAAGGACGACATGGAAAAAGGCCTGGTAAAGAATAATAATCCCTATGCCGTAACCTATTTGCCAAATCAGATTACTTTACGTATACTGCCGGATGAGCGTCATTTCTGGTCACCTCAATTAAATATTACCCTGGAAGAGAAAGAAGATGGTACACTTATACGTGGACTTTACGGGCCTAATCCATCTCTATGGGCCATGTTTTTCTTTGCCTATTCAGCTTTGGGGGTAATAATATTATTTGCAGGCATGGTCGTTCTTTCCCAGTTAAGTCTGGGCATGGAAGCGCCATTGTGGTGGGTAATACCTTTATGTGCCTCCCTTATTATAATACTCTATGTTATAGCCCAGACCGGACAGAAAATCGGGGCGCAGGAAATGTTCGATCTGCACCATTTTTATGAATCCACACTCGGTGAAAAAGTTACGATTCAATAAAACTGCATGAATGCATTTCCTTGATAGGATCCTGGTCATCCACCAGGATTATTCGTACTTCAAAGAATCTACCGGGTTTCTGTTTGCAGCTTTAACTGATTGTAAAGAAACTGATAAGAGTGCAATAATGACAGCCAGTAATCCTCCGATGATGAAGCTCAAAACCCCGATATTAATTTTGAATGCAAAATTATTCAGCCACCAGTTAATTATTACATAAGATACAGGGATTGCAATCAGAAATGCTAATCCAATCAACTTTAAGTATTCCAATGATAACATCCCAACAATACCTGTTGAAGATGCTCCAAGGGATTTCCGGATCCCAATCTCCTTGGATCGCTGTTCAGCGGTGAATGTGGCTAAACCCAGTAATCCAAGACACGCTACAATTATAGCGAGGGCCGTAAATATGAATATTATCTTACCCAGTTGCTGATCTTTCCGGTACAGTGCATCAAACTCTGTATCGACAAAAGAATAATCAAATGTCGCTCCGCTATTAATGGATTTCCAGACCTGTTCAATCCTTGAGATCTTCTCTGGGTAATCATTTGGTGACATACTTACTAACATCAGATTACCATCAGATCCGGGAAATATGATCAGGGGAGAAATATCCTTTCGAAGTGTTTGAAAGTTAAAATCTTTCACAACTCCAATGATCTCTCTCAAATCCGGATCAACTGAATCCCATTTTGCATCAATTTTCTCTCCTATCGCCTCATCCCAACCCATTTTTCTTGCTGCTGATTCATTAATGATCACAGCATTTGAATCGGAAGGTATATCTTTCGAGAAATATCTTCCGGAAACGATCTGCATATTCATTGTTTTTAAAAAATCATGATCAGCAAAACAGTAAGTCATTCCCAATTCACTACCCGTACCATCCATTGGTTCAAAAAGTGAAGAATAAATTATATGTGGGGGTGCGGCAGATGAAATACTTACATTCAAAATACCCGGTATCTTTTTTACTTCCTCCTTAAATGAGTTTCTGTTATTTCCCAGTGCTTCTACATTTCGTATTAACAGAACGTTTTCCTTTTCAAATCCAAGATCTCTTGTTTCAAGTAGATTTAACTGTTTCTATCTCAGCAAGGTGCTGATAATTAATATAATAGAAATAGAAAACTGGAATACCACCAGACCGCTCCTTACACCGCCGCTTTTCAGCCCAGCTTTAACCTTACCTCTCAATACTTCTGTGGGCTTAAATGATGTCAGGTAGATCGAGGGATAACTTCCGGCCAGAAAACCAACTAAAAGTATAATAAAAATAAGTGCAAAGATATATTCCCAGCTTAGCAGGGTGTAAATAGTAAGGATTTTACCGGAAATCGAATTAAATAATGGCAGAACCATATAAAGGATCAGCATAGACAGGAGCATAGATATTAAAGTAAATAATATTGATTCATTAAGAAACTGAAGTATCAATCTCCCTCGGGATGCACCAAGTGATTTGCGCACACCTACTTCCTTGGCTCTGTCAGAAAAGCGCGCCGTGGAAAGGTTCATGAAATTAATACAGGCTATTATCAGGATGAATAAAACAATAGCTGATAGAATATAAATGGTATTTATGCTTCCTCGTTGCTCTATTGGATTATCCACCGTTGAGAAGAGGTGAATTCGCTTGACAGGCTCAAGGAAATACTCATACATGCCCCCATTTTTCAAAAAATCATCGAATTCAATTCCCATATAAGCTTTTACTATAGGGGCTATATATTTACGCACCATACCTGGGAACTTAGCCTCAACTTGTTTCCAATCCGTCCTGTCGTCAAGCTTCACGTAGTTCAACAATATATTGTTCGTCCAGTCAGGCTTTTTACTTAATTCCCAGGACTCCATGGATAAAATCATGTTAAACTGGAAGTGGGAGTTGTGTGGTGGATCTTCCGCAATTCCTGTAATAATACAAGCTCGGCCTTCAGTACCATATCTTATGATCTTACCCAAGGGGGGTGTTTCTGTATTATCAGGAAAGCCGAAGAGTTTATTTGCGGATTTCTCAGTCAACACAATGCTATTCGGTTGCCTGAGTACCTCGTCTAAGTCACCATGGAGTAATTTAAAACTAAAGAAATCGAAAAAATTTGAATCGGCCAATAAAACCTTTTTCTCCGCATACGCTTCATCTTCGAAACTTATGTTGATGTCGTGTTCAAATGCAATCCGGCAGGCCCCCCTAATTTCCGGGATTTCTTCCAAGAATGCGTTGGCTATCGGTGCAGAAGTATAGGCAATCTCCATATATTGATCAGAAAGACGGGCTTTCAGGTCCACCCTGTACATATCATTAATATCGGCATGAAACCTGTCATAGCTGAATTCATCAACGATATACAATACAATCAGCAAACTTGTGGCCAGTCCGATAGTAAGTCCGGTAATATTAATGATTGCATAAAACTTCTGGCGTGAAATATTCCTTAGGGCAATTTTAATGTAGTTCCTGATCATGATTAAAAAATTTATACTCTATCTGATTAGACCTGAATACTTCAATCTGGTTTCAAATTAAGGAGAAAATCTTAATAATTTATTACATTCGGTAGTATATCTAGGTATTCGGGAATTAGTAATAATGAATGGTAAAATCAAGTTGTTTTCATATTATTCTCAGCTATTATTACGTTATTTATTGAGCAATTATAACTTGAATACATAATGAGTAAAATACACACCAGACTTTTAGCCTTCTTAGTAATATTCGTTTTGATTCAGTGTAAAACGGAACATACAGATCATGCAAATTCTGATCCGGGATCATATTCATGGGGCACTGCGACACAAACGGTTATTGAAAACGGATATTTTCATTCAAAAAAATCATTGGATACCCTGGCTAATCAATTAGTCGGAGATACGCTGATTCCGGTTCTTATTCAGGATTCCAAGATGGTAATAGAGAAATTAGAGCCACTGCAAATGGAAATGAAGATTATAGATGGAATAGAGGATTTCTATATCACCGGGATCGGATACAAAAAAGATACTTTTGACTACCAAATAAAGACCCTGATCGACAAATCTTTCCTTATTCTTTTTTCCAAAACCTCCTCCAGTAATGTTTTTATCCTGAAAGATGAAAACATCATTTTACCAGAGACACAAAATGTAATTTTCCCGGATTACAAAGTAGGTGGTTATGCTGTCGGTGATGAAATTATCAGGGATGATATACAAATTGTATCAAAAGATCAGTTTGGAACTATTCTAACGGAAGAAGCTATTCACGTTGATAATGAAAATATATATTTTAAGGTGATCGGTTCAAGACACATTGAGGAAATCCGGTGGTTGAATTTAAATGACTTAGAATCAGAGAAAATTATAAAAGAACTAAATTCAAAATTCAAGGATGCTCCCTCTATCGAGTACATTATTGATCCAAACGGCAATGAGACGGAAGTAATTGCCAGCTATTTCTGGTTTGAAAATGAGGTTAGTGTCTTACTATCCAGGACTACAGAATTCGGGGAACTGGATAATTCCTGGAAACTGACTTACAATAACCTTATTGTCTCGAATATATTAAACAATTTTCTTGTTCCTGAGACTGAGAATCTATAAAAAAAGAAAGATCTAATTCTAACTTCAGTTATCGAAATGATAGGTACCTCCTTCGTCTTTATATACAAAATAAACCAATGGGGGCCAAAGCGGTTTTGCTAAATCCCTGGCCCACTTGTCATAGGTCTTTTCCAGTTTATCGGCAATCTGAGGATTTGCTGATAATACATTAGTCTGCTCCAGGTTATTTTCGCCAAAATAAAACAAGGATCTTTCATTATACTCTTCATTCCATACCATTTTCCAGTCTTTGGTTCTGATCGCTTTCGTTTTACCTCTGGACCAATATAAATTGTCATGGGGTAAGTTCCTGGTATTCTCGTTATACAAATATGGAAGAAGATCAACACCATCATAAATTCTATCCTGGGGAAGTTCAATTTGGAGAAGAGCGCAAATGGTCCCAAAAATATCCATAGATGAAACCGGATTAATAAAACGTGAACCACGAGGAATGTTATCACCCCATTTCATAACCATTGGCACGTTCAGACCTCCTTCAAAGTCAGTGATCTTTCCTCCTTTCAATGGGAAATTATCGGTTGTATACGTATAGGTTGCTCCACCATTATCACTTACAAAAAATATCAAAGTATTTTCATCAATGTTCATTTCTTTCAAAAAAGCATGGAGGTCCCCTATGGCATCATCAAGGTTCTGGATCATTGCATGATAAACCCTTTTTACAGGATCCTTAATATGGTTGAATTTTTCTACATATTCCATGGGTGCCTGAAGGGGGGTATGCGGCGCATTATAGGAGGCTATAAGAAAAAAACTCGTATCCATGTTTGCCTTTATGAACTCCTTGCACTCCCGGGTGATGGCGTTTGTTAAATATTCTTTTTCTTCTATTTCCTTACAATTTCTGTAAATTGCATGTGGCCCTTGCCTCTGGCCTTTCCAAATGTATGTATCCGAGAAATCTTCCTCAATTTTCACGTTGACAATTTCAGGGTCTTGCTCTGGAGCATACAATGAATGAGAAGCATAAAAACCGTATTGATAGTCAAACCCAAAATTACAGGGCTCATTTTGTTCATGTACCCCTAAGTGCCATTTACCGATCAAAGCAGTTTTATATCCTTCCTTTTTTAGTAATTCCGGAATCGTAATTTCCGAGGGTGGCAATCCCTGTTTCCTCGCCATTTCGACATCCGGAACATTTTCAAGACTTCTTGGAAGCCATGGGTAGGAATCGAAGAGGTATTTAAATCCGAAGTACTGAAGTCGGTTTGCAACATAAAACTCATGCAACTGATATGTAAATCCAAACCTTTGTGGATACCTTCCCGTCAAAATAGCGGCCCGTGAGGGACTACAAACCGGGGATGTGACATAGGCCTGTTCAAATATTACTCCTTCTGCCCCTAATTGATCAATATGAGGTGTATTTACTTTACCTTCCCCATAGAGCGTAATATCAGTTTTTCCCAGATCATCGACAATGATCAAAATAATATTCGGTCTATTGGTCACACGTTGCCCTACCGGTTTATAGAGTAGAAAATTCTTTTTAGCCTCAATCTGTTGCTGATCCCAGTTGATTATAAATTCATCTGAAGCCAGAGGCCAGAGTAAATACGAAGAAAAAGATATAACGGTAAAGACTAATATTATAATACTATATTTCCGGCCCATTATTTCTAATTTATAATTCGGAAGGCCAAAAATATATTTATTATTTAATTACCCGTAGTTATTTTAAATATAATATGCAGACCGTTTCTAACTATTAACCAGTTTAACAGCAGTTCCATAGGCCAGCAATTCTGCTGATCCGGCCATCACAGCTGAAGTTGTAAAACGGACGCAAACTATTCCATCAGCTCCCATTTTCTTGGCATTTGTTACCATACGATCCAGTGCCTGTTCCCTTGATTCTGCCAGCATTTTGGTATATTCCGTAATTTCACCACCAACAATTGTTCTTAATCCGGCGAGTATATCTTTGCCAACATGTCTGGCTCTAATGGTATTCCCTTTTACTAATCCAATGGTTTCACTGATTTCGTGATCCTTGAAATTGTCTTGAGTTGTAATTAACATGTTAAAAAGAATTATTGTTCAACATTGTCAGAATAGTGGTCGTCTTCCTTATTTTCCAGCCGGTCCTTAATCACCTTGGCAAACAGGAAACCAAGACCAATTATAGCAACCAAACCTATTAATCCATATGGTAATGCAGCAATGAGGCCAATAAATAAAGCTATAATCCAGATGAGCGCCACTATGATGAGAAAAACATATCCTATGTATTCCATATTTTTTAAATTTTATACATCAATTTACGTAAAAATTGACTTATATAAATTTATATACTGTACTATTTCTTGTCATTTCTTTAATTCCTGATTTAAAATATTAATTTTTTGAAATCTACCCCTTGGGCATGAATTTAATATAATCCAAATAGCTTTTTAAAACCGAAAAAAATGTAAATTTCATATTTGAAATGACAATAGGTATGTGGGCAAAATTTAAGAATTTCTTGAGGAATGAGGCAGTTTATCTTATTGGGGCCCCTACTCTCGTTTTGTTGGGGATCGTTTTATATGGGATTTTCTTCGATCATTGGTATAAAGATTTATATAACATAAGCCTTGCAAGCCTGCTGCTTTATGTTCTTTCAATTATATTCCGGTTTCTGGGTTGGATATCCGGAAAGTTTAAACATGAGATTGAAAAAATTGTATCTTTGTTATAATTGTAGTTAAGACACTTTTAGGGTTTAAAATGGTTTAAGTCTGTGTTTTCAACTATATTTGGGCGCGATATTTGCTTAATTTTTTAAAAATTTATTTTCCTATGTTACTGATAAGCAGAAAATCATTCTTTTCCTTGTGAGACAGAATGTAATTCAAGGACATATAATTATGATAATATACGGCTATTTGGTTTCATAGGATCATTGAAAAAAATAATCAGATGAAAAGATTTATACTGTTTTTTCTATTTAATTTCCTCCTCATTTCCTATTCGTTCACCCAGGTTAGTTATAAAGTAGATGAAGGAAGCACCATGACAATTACCGGCACTCTGACTCTTCATGACTGGTCGAGTAAGGTGAATGAGATTAATGGAGATTTTGTATTTAAAAACGAGATACAGGACAAAAAACTTCCTAAATCCGGTAATATAGTTGAACAGATTAAGATGGTAATTCCAGTCTTAAGTATTGAAAGCCCCAGAGGTTCAACGATGGATAAAAAAACATATAATGCCCTCAAGTCAGAAGAGCATCCTAATATGATCTTTGAAGTAAAAAGTGATAATATCGAACGCATAATAGATAAATCAGCAGAAAAATTTCTTCTGAAGGTTACTGGCGATCTGAGCCTGGCAGGACATACAAAGGAAATTACAATTGATCTGGAAGGTCAGAAATTACCTTCAGGTCAATTAAAATTTCTGGGAGCATACCCTATTGATATGGTTGAATACGAGATAGAGCCTCCCTCAGCCATGTTCGGCCAGATCAAAACCGGAAAAGATGTTGTTATTGACTTTGATTTATTATTGAGTGAAATTTAAGATTGAAAATCCTATTTACAATGAGACAATTATTTAGTATTATTACTAAATCTATCCTGTTATTCGTGACATTAATTTTAATAACGTACGATTCAAATTTAACAGCACAGGAAGATAGTGGCGATGAATATACAGCTTTTGAGCAATCAATACCAGGCTCTAATATATCCATCGAAATGGTTCCTATTCCGGGAGGAAAATTTAAAATTGGAAGTCCAGAAACAGAACCAGACCGGGATACCGATGAAGGACCGCAGAAAGAAGTGGAAATTGATGGTTTCTGGATGAGTAAATTCGAGATCACCTGGGATCAGTATGAACTGTTTATGTATGCCGAAAATATTGTAAAAGATTCTATTCTCATAGAGGAGGATCTCCTCAGGGATAATGAAGCGGATGCCATTATGCGTCCCAGTCCACCTTATGAAGATCCCTCGTTTGGTATGGGGAAATATGGTTATCCGGCAGGAAGTATGACACAGTTTGGGGCATTAATGTATTGTAAATGGTTATCTCTAAAAACCGGTTACCTTTACCGCTTACCAACTGAGGCTGAGTGGGAATATGCTTGTCGGGCCGGTTCAGAAACGACTTACTTTTTTGGAGATGATGTATCTGAATTGGATGATTATGGATGGAGTTATGAGAACAGTCAGTACAATTATCATAAGGTAGGTGAGAAAAAACCTAATGCATGGGGCTTATATGATATGTTGGGTAATGTTGCCGAATGGACCCTGGATCATTATTTCGCTGATATTTATGCACAATGGGAAGGCGATGACCTCAAAAACCCCTGGTCAAAACCTCAGGCACTGGATCCCAGGACAGTAAGAGGGGGCAGTTATGATGATGACAATGATAAACTCCGATGTGCATCAAGAATACCTTCTAACCCTGACAAATGGAAACAGCGAGATCCCCAGATCCCTAAAAGTTTCTGGTGGAATACAGATTCTCCTTTTGTTGGTTTTAGGATTGTACGATCTTTCAAAAAATTGACCCAGGAAGAGATGGACGCTTTCTGGAGTTTTAACCTTGATGAAGACTAAAAACTTTTTTAACTCAAATAGATAATATTATGAACGAAAAACTTTCTGTAAACCGACGAAATTTCGTGAAAGGTTCTGCTACAGTTGCCGGAGGCGTTATGCTGGGCGGACTGCCTTTAAAATCACGAGCAAAATCTGCGGCCAATGATCCTTTAAAGGTAGCTGTTATAGGCTGTGGTGGCAGAGGCACTGGAGCCGCTGTTCAGGCTCTCAGTGTGAAAGAGAATGTAGAACTCGTAGCCATGGCCGATGCCTTCCAGGACAGGCTTGATAGCAGCTACGATAACATTTCCAAAAAAGTGGAAGATAAAAAGAGGGTAAATGTTAAAGATAAGGACAAATATGTTGGCTTTGATGCTTATAAAGCAGCTATTGACATGGCTGATGTTGTTATTCTAACTGCCCCTCCCGGCTTCAGGCCAGAACATCTGGAATATGCTATCAACGCTGACAAGCATATTTTCTGCGAAAAACCTCTTGCGACAGATGCCCCCGGGATCCGTAAAGTCCTTGAATTAGCAGAAGTTGCCAAAGCAAAGAAATTAAATGTTGTGGTTGGACTCCAGAGACATTACCAGACTGTATACAGAGAACTCATGAAGCGAGTCCATGGTGGTGAAATAGGACAGATAACCTCAACCCAAGTTTACTGGAACGGTGGCGGTGTCTGGGTTCATCCCAAGCAGGAAGGCTGGACAGAGATGGAATATCAAATGAGAAACTGGTATTATTTTAACTGGTTGTGCGGTGATCATATAGTTGAACAGCATATTCATAACCTGGACGTTTCTAACTGGGCAGTAGGCGGACATCCCGTGATTGCTCAGGGAATGGGTGGAAGAGAAGTAAGAACTGCAAAAGAATACGGGGAAATATTTGACCACCATTATGTAGAATTCAAATATGATAATGGTGTTGTGATGAACAGTCAGTGCCGTCACATCAGAGGCTGTTTCAACAAGGTTGCTGAACAGATCATAGGTACTAAAGGAATGGTTGACAGTACCGGAGCAATGTACGATCTTAAAGGTAATGTTATCTGGAAACATCGTAATACCGATGATCCAAACCCATATCAGCAGGAGCATGATGAATTATTTGCGTCTATTGTTTCAGGAGGTGTGATTAATGACCTCAAGTTTGGTGCAGAAAGTACAATGACTGCCATTATGGGACGTATGGCAACATATTCCGGTGTTGAGATCCATTGGGATGATGCTTTGAATTCAGATATTAAACTGGTACCGGATACATTCAGCTGGGATGCTAATCCACCGGTTATGCCGGATAAAGATGGATTCTATGCAGTTCCTGTACCTGGTGTTACCAAGGTAATATAAAGAATAAAGTAAATTAAAATCAAAAGCATCAGGGCTCTTCCCTGGTGCTTTTTTTGTTAGTACTCACTAAACTGCTTAAATGAAATTCGGAGATAAAATCTGAGCCTTTTTTTATTTCAGAAAATCCAGTTCTCCTATTTCATAACCTCTTAATTTCCCTCCCTCCTCCTCTACAATAATTGCTTTAACATCAGGCATCTCATGTAGAAAACAAGATCCATCCTTTGCCCCCAAAATACTTAGGGTTGATGCAAGAATATCAGCTTCCATGCAATTCGAAGCCTGAATTGTGACAGTTCTGGGGGTTGTCAGTCCATATCCTGTCCTTGGATCGATAATATGTCCGTATTTTACTGAATCTATCAGAACATAACGGTAAAGGTCGCCTGATGTGGCAATGGAAGTATTGGTTGCATAGATCACTTGATTATCTTCCTGAAGATTTTCAAGTACCAGTTTCCAACCCTTTTTACCGGGAGGAGCTTCACCCGTACGGATATCACCACCACCATCTATAAGCAACCGTTTTATACCTGCATTCTTGAATATATTGAACATCTCATCCACTGCAAATCCCTTTGCTATCCCGCCAAGATCAAGTTGCATGCCTTTTTTACCAAGCATAACTTTTCCATTATCAGGATCAATATGGATATTATTATAACCAACACACTCAGATGCATTATTGATCTGTTCAGGGGTGGGTAACCTGTCCTTGCGTCCGGCCCTTCTCCAAAGTTGACTATATGGGCCAATGGTAATGTCAAATATTCCATTCGTTTTAATAGCCCAGTGCTGTCCTGTTTTAATTACCTTGAGTAAGTCCGGGCTAATCTGAATATATTCACCACTTCCCGAACTTCTTGATAGACGGTTTAATTCACTATCAGGCAAGTAATCGCTCATGATATAATTTAATTGATCAATCCTGTTAAAGGCTTCAACACTTTTTTGCTTGGCAATTTCTTCCTGGTTGGTGTAGCATATTATCCTGAAAATAGTCCCCATACATTTATGCGAAAATTCATAGCGCTGGAATTTTTCACCGGACTGAGAAAAGGTTTTTCCGGTTAATAAAATTAATATGATGAAGATTTTAATAAGAAGGTTCATAAATTAAATAAAAAGCATATTTTTATCATATTTGTATGTAAAATTACTTTTTTTTATCCAATACAAAATTTATACCATAGAACCTTATGGACAACTTTTTAAACTTAAAAGGAAATATTAATCACTCTGTATGTAGATGGTGTTATGAAGACATGACCCTGGATGCGCTCTGCACTGAAGCCAAAAAACTTGGAATAAGATCTATAGACCTGCTAGGCCCGGATGACTTTAAAACAGTACATAAACACAAACTGGATTGTGGCATGGTTTATGGATTACCTGAGGCGTATGGCATAGAAAAATGCTTCAACCGGGTAGCCCATCATGATGACTTATTTGAGATATACCGGGATTTAATTCCTGTTGTGGCGGATGCTGGTTTTAAGAATATCATCTGCTTTTCAGGCAATAGAGAAGGACTTTCTGATGCGAAAGGTTTAGAAAACTGTTATTTGGGTTTAAGTCGTATACTGCCACTGGCTGAAAAATATAATGTGAATATTGTAATCGAGTTATTGAACAGCCTGGTGGATCATCTGGATTACCAGTGCGATCATACTGAATGGGCAGTAGAACTATGCAAGCAGCTGGATAATGAACATTTTAAAATATTGTATGATATATATCACATGCAGATAATGGAAGGGAATATTATCAGCAATATTCAAAAATATTCCTCTTATATAGGTCATGTTCATACTGGTGGTGTACCTGGCAGGAATGAAATTGATTCTTCACAGGAATTGAATTACGAAGCAATCATGAAAGCCATTGTAAAAACCGGTTATTCCGGATATGTGGCTCAGGAATTTATTCCACTGAAAGATCCAATGAAATCCTTGAGAAAGGCCATAATTCTTTGTGATGTGTAAAACGAATTCGTACTAAAAAAAATAAAAAGATGAAAAGAAGGAATTTTTTAAAAAAATCACTTGCAGCAGGTAGCACAGCATTAACCGCATCCGCAATAGGCGTGCCTGTTGTAGCTAAAAGCATTCCCGGTAAAAAATTTAAAATATTTGAAAAACACCAGTTCAATCTCCATTATGCCCCTCATTTCGGTATGTTCAAAAATATGGCCGGGGATTACCGGAGAGACCATATCTAGGGGATGGCGGATGTCGGCGTTACGGCTATGGAAGACAACGGCATGAAAAACCGGACAAAGGAAACCCAGGAAAAGATAGCTGCTGAAATGGCCCGATTAAATATGAAAATGGGGGTATTCGTCGCTCATACCATATACTGGCGGGAGCCAAACCTCACCAGTGGCAACAAAGACATGAGGGCTGAATTTCTTAAAGAAATTGCCGAATCGGTAGAGGTAGCAAAAAGGGTGAACGCCACCTGGATGACCGTAGTGCCAGGTCATGTTGATCTGAGACTTAAGATTGAGTACCAGACTTCAAATGTGGTTGATTCATTGAAGATGGCATCTGAAATACTGGAACCGAATAACCTTGTTATGGTACTTGAACCATTGAATTTTTATAATCATCCGGGTTTGTTTCTGGAAAGAATTCCACAGGCCTACGAAGTATGCCGTGCTGTTGGCAGTCCCGCCTGCAAAATACTGGATGATCTATACCATCAGCAAATTACTGAAGGGAATTTAATACCAAACATAGATCATGCCTGGGATGAGATCGCTTATTTCCAGATTGGTGATAACCCGGGCAGGAAAGAACCTACAACTGGTGAGATCAACTATCTTAATGTCTTTAAACATATAGACAGTAAAGGATTTACAGGAATCATGGGAATGGCGCATGGCAACTCAATATCTGGAGCAGAGGGAGAGCAAGCCCTGATCGATGCCTATAAGACTGTTGATGGTTTCAAATAAGTAATGCTGACCTCCCTGATTCTTCATGGAGGCCATGGATTTTATTTTCAGCATTGGATTGATGCCGCTAATCTTTTCTAAAGACCTTCTAAAAATCGTTAACGATCTCTAGTATAATATCTGTAACCAATATGGCCATAATCTAGTATTATTAATATAAGAGTACATATTTTGCTCTTTTTATTTTTGATATTGCAATTGAATATCCCCCAATATGTGGTATTTTGTTGAGGTGGGGCTGTTTATTGCTTCGAAACATTTCGAAAATTAAAATTTTAGTTAGATTTTTATCTAACAACAAGGTCAAAACATGCGATTACTCACTTTTTTATTGTGTGCCACAACACTGGTTCTTAGTGTGGATGATCTATGCTATGGAGATCCTATGTTAGACCCCATCGATGACCAGTACCTAAAACTTAAGATAGATTCAACACTCTCTTCGGATTCAATTCAAAGACTTCATTTTGTTCAATACCATCTCAGGGAGGCCCATCAATCGCTCAATACCAATCAACTGGATTCAGCCATTACTCATGCTGAAATGATCACGAAGTATGATGTAAATGAGATTCCAGGATCACTTTTATCACAAGCTTTTTACATCATTGGAAAAGCAAACCGGATAAATAACAGAACGGACCTGGCCCTGAAGAATTATCTTGTGGCTATCCAAAAGCTAAGGTATTCAGATGAAATTGGATACAGATCGGTCATCTATCAGGAACTGGGAGCTATATATCAGGAAAATGGCTGGATAAGCAAATCAATAGAGAAATATATCGAAGCTATGAAAGTTGAGGATAAACTAGAAAATGAATACAAACAGATAGAGTTGCTGAATACCATAATAGCATTATATCTTCAATCCAATGACTACAATAATGCAATTCTCTATCAGGAAAGACTTCTACCATTGTATTCACGACACGACATACATAAGGCACTGGACCTAATGCAAGATATTTCCGACAATTATATGGTGGTAAAAAATTATCAGTCTGCGGTCTTTTTACAATCCCAGATCCTGGATGTAAAAAAGAAATATAATGATGTAGACGGGCAACTATCGGTTTTACTTGAATTCCTGAAGATATATCAGCAACAACAGGATTATACAAAATTATTCACGTATCATAAGTACTTCAGCAACTTATATCATAGCCGGAATAAAAAAGAACTGACTGACAAAGCAAGATCTCTAAAAGGCGAGAGTTTACTTATTCTTGGTGATGTCTATACTACATTTGGGAATCTTAATGTAAAAGAAAACTATGAACGGGCCCTGTCATATTACGACACAGCCAGTTCCATCTTTTATGCATTGGGACATTATGGCAAAGTGGCAGAGGCCAAATTATCGGGTGCAAGAATTTATCACAATCTCGAAGAATATAAGTCAGCTATTGAATATTGCGAATTGGCCGTCCCCTATTTCATTCAGGATAATGACTATTACAAGCTAATGCTTTCCTATCAGTTGATTTCGGAGTCCTATAAGAAATTGGATAAATTCAAAGCGGCGTATCAGGCCCAGGCCCAATATATAAAATATTCTGACAGCCTTGATGAAATCAGGACAAAGCAAATCGATGAACTGATTGACCAGTACAAGGAGAATACCAACCGCATTGCTTTTCAGAATCTGGAGCAGGCTATGCTGCAAAGGGAACTGGATACTTTATCAGATGAGTTATTACATCTTGAAATCGAAAAGCAAAACCGGGATATTGAACTATTGATCAAGGAAAAATCCTTGAATGATCTGGCTCTTAAAAATGAGCAACTGAAAAACGAACAAGTAACCAATGAGAATATTCTGCTCCAACAGCAGATAGAAGCAGAATTAAGAGAAAGAGAGATACTGAATCTTCAGGCAGAAAGTAGCCGGCAGGAAGCTGACTTGAAAAACAAGGAACTCGATCAGATCAGGAACCAACAACATATTTTGACACTCGAACAGGAAAAGAAATTAAGTGATCTGCAATTACAAAAGGGTGAGGTTCAGAAAATGGTTTATTTGTTAAGTTCAATTATCATTTTTATACTCTTGGTTTCAGCGGTTATAGGATATTTTAATATTCGAAAATCAAAAAGTAAGATCTCTGCAAAAAACAGATATATTGAGAAACAAAATAGAAAGTTAAAAGATCTGAATGAAGAGAAGAACCGGCTGATACGAATAGTAGCGCATGACCTTAAAAATCCCCTGACGAGTGCGCTCACATTATCTGAAATAATCTATCAGAAATTTGGCAAGGGCACGAATGAAGAGCAGCATAACATAAGCTTGATCAGGCGATCTCTCCGACGTATGCAGGAAATGATCAATAAGATCCTGGATGTAAAGGCAATTGATTCAAAACAATTAAATCTGGAATATGAAGCTGTCAATGTCAGGCTGATAGTAAACTATCTGATGGAATTATTTTCCCGGAAAGCTGAAAAGAAAAACATTACCATACTCAATAAAGCAGAAGAATCCTACATTCGAGTTGACAGGGATTACTTCATACAAATCCTGGAAAACCTCATATCCAATGCGCTGAAGTTCTCTAAGATGAATACCAGCGTCAGAATCACCACACAGGAAAACAATGATACTTGTCAGATCTCTGTAGCAGATGAAGGGCCTGGATTTAATAAAAAAGAGCTGAGGCAGCTGTTTAATGAGAACACAAAATTATCCCCTAAACCCACAAATGGTGAATCCAGCAATGGTCTTGGTCTGTCTATTGTAAAAAAATATGTTGAAGCCATGAATGGAAAAGTATGGTGTGAGACGAAACCCGGACAGGGCTCTACCTTTTTTGTTGAATTTGAAAAGGAAATGGTTCTTGCCTGATAAATCTACCTGTTAAGCTTTAACACTTCTAAGTGATTCTGTCAGATTCTTTGTATTTCGATGAATGACATAGGAAACAAGCATCAATACAACGGATGTGAAGAACATGAATACAGATGAAAATCCCGGTATATATACATAAATGATGTCAAAAATAAACCCTGATATCCCGGCTAGGATCCCAAAAGAAGAAAGTGCCAGCAAGGTAATTATGATCTTATTGGAATTTCTTACATCTAATAGGAGTTGTTGATATGCTGCTTTATTATCCATAATTTATTTCTTTCCCTTAATTAACCAATTTACATGCCAATAAAAAAAATTGAGTTTATCGCCTCTGTGAGCATTATTTGTCAAATTCAAATGTTCATAACCGAGCAGGTTTGTTCGATAACAGTAAAATTTTGATAAAAATTAAGCGGATTTCTTACGAATCGGGAAAAAAATGCAATAATACATTGTGAGTCAATTCAATAAGTCTATTTTTGCACAAAAATCGCAAGAAAAAGCATACCCGAGATTTTTCATCGTTATGTCTTGTAGAAGTTTTTTGAATATTTCATGAGAATGCAATGCGATTTTTTTTCGGATAATTATTATTTGCCTGTTTGAGATAAAAATTTTTGGTTAAATGAAAATATTAGCGATCGGCCGGAACTATGTAGAACACATTAAAGAGTTAAATAATGAACGACCTGATGAACCGGTCATATTTACCAAGCCGGACACTGCCCTTGTCAGGAATAATCACCCATTTTATTTTCCGGATTTTTCTACTGACATTCACTATGAGGTGGAATTAGTACTCCGCTTGTGCAAGATGGGTAAAAATATACATGAGAAATTTGCACACACATATTATGATGCTATTGGGCTGGGAATAGATTTTACAGCCAGGGATCTTCAGACTAAAGCAAAAAACAAAGGCCTTCCCTGGGCACTTGCAAAAGGCTTTGATGGCTCTGCACCTGTTTCGGAATTTCTCCCGCTAAGTGATTTTAGAGATTTAAACAATATTAATTTTTCATTAAATGTGGATGGTCAGGTAAAACAACAAGGAAATTCATCCCTAATGTTGTTTAGTTTCAACCAGATTATCTCTTATATATCAAAATTTATAACCCTCAGAAGTGGTGATCTTATATTCACTGGAACACCAAAAGGAGTTGGACCGATAAAAATTGGCAACATCCTTGAGGGGTATATAGAAGATAAAAAGCTATTGAATGTTGAAATTAAGTAAAGTAATATACTATATCACTTTATTTTTTCTTAGTATTAATTTGTTCGGCCAGGAATCAAAGAATACTGAAGACTACTTTTTCCCGGTGCGCCCAAATGAAAGTAATTATCTTTCCGGGACTATGGGTGAGATCCGTGCAACCCATTTTCATGCCGGAATGGACGTAAAGACGAGCGGGAGATCTGGTTTGCCTGTTTACGCTACATTAGACGGACATGTGAGCCGAATAAAAGTCTCGGCGGGGGGATACGGCCATGCGCTGTATATTTTACATAAAAACGGGGAGACGTCAGTTTATGGGCATTTACTCCGATTCAGGGAAGATATTGGCAAATATGTAAGGGAGAAGCAATATGAAAAGGAATCATTCCAGATTGACTTGTTTCCGGATAAAAGCATCTTCCAGGTAAAAAAGGGAGATCTTATCGGCTTATCAGGCAATACCGGATCTTCTCAGGGCCCCCATCTCCACTTTGAGATCAGGGATGAAAACCAGCGGCCAAAAAATCCTTTAAAGAAAAATTTCAGCGAAATCAAGGATAATATCCCTCCTATTCTTTACGAATTTGCTTTGAAAACGATGGATTCTCATTCCAGGATTAACAATGAATTTGGGAGGATAGAATATAAGGTAAAAAATAATGGTAAAAACTATTATTATGATGAACCCATAGGGGTTTATGGTAAGATAGGCTTACAAATAAAAGCATACGATAAGTTGAATGGAGCCCTTAATAGGAATGGAATCCCCTATATATCTGTTGAAATGGACGATAAAAAGATCTTTTCAGTGCAGATCGATTCTTTCAGCTTCAGTGATACACGCCATGTAGTTAATTATTATGATTATGAAGCCCGAAGGCATAAGAATGGGACATTTCAAAAGATGTACCTGGATGATGGGAATAAACTACCTCTTTACCCGCTGGTAAAAGATAACGGTTTTATAATCATTAATGATGAAGACATACATAATGTAAAAGTATACCTGAAGGATGTTTATGGAAATGAATCTGTTTTTTCCTTTAAATTAAAAGGCACCCCACCGAAGATGCAAATAAGTAGAATGTCAGATCGATCCCCGGATAAGATAATTACAAGGCTGTATGAGAAATATTTAAAAATAACTGCACCCCTTTCTTCGGGAACCGCCAATCATTGTGTATTATATTCAAACAGAATGATGTACGAGATAATTCCATCATACCAATCAGAGAATCACGCTGTATATATCTGGGATATGAATCTCGGATTGCCTGATTCTTTAAATGTATGTGATATCTCAAAGGATCTCAATTATGAGGTTATGATACCCTCAACAGTTGATTTCAATTTCTATAACAAGTTCTTTGATATTCATTCATCCAGAAGATCATTATATGACACTATATACCTGGAAGCTGAGCATAGCATTCTTCCCGATAAAAATATTGAGATTTTTACCATAGGGAACACTACAACACCTCTGGCAAATCCGATTCGGATAACCTTTAAGCCGAGAATGGATTACAGCAAATCGGAAAAGTATGCTCTATACAGTACAGTTGATTACAATCATTTTGGTTTTCAGGGAAACAAATGGGAAAATAATGAGATAACCATTTCAACGAAATATCTTGGTTCCTACACCATTCTTGAAGATACCATAAATCCTACTATCAAACCTGTTCAGGTTGACAGGAAAAAAGTTAGTTTTAAAATTTATGATGACCTTTCGGGGATCAAGGAATTTAATGCCTCCCTAAACGGTGATTGGATACTGATGCATTATGATCCGAAACGAAGATTTATCTGGTCTGAAACTTTAGAACCGAACAATCCTTTAACTGGAGCGTTTAAATTAACAGTAGAAGATAATGCTGGGAATATTAACCAGTTCTTAGTACAGATTGAATAAATTAAAATATAATCTTATGAAATTAAAAGAAGGAGACAAAGCCCCGGATTTCGTATCCACAGACCAGGATGGCAATCAGGTAAAATTATCAGATTTTCAAGGTAAAAAGCTTGTTTTGTATTTCTATCCAAAAGACAATACGCCTGGTTGTACTGCTGAATCATGCAATCTGAGAGATAATTATTCTCAATTTACCTCAAAAGGATATGAGATCCTCGGGGTAAGTTCTGACTCAGAAAAATCACATCAAAAGTTTATCGACAAATATGATTTACCTTTCAGACTGCTAGCTGATGTCGATAAAAGTGTTCATGAATCCTATGGCACATGGGTTGAGAAATCAATGTACGGAAGAAAATATATGGGAACTGCAAGAGTAACCTTTATTATTGATGAAAACGGAGTTATTGAGAAAATCATAGAAAAAGTAAAGACAAAAGATCATACTGCCCAGATCCTTGAATAGACCGGCGATGATCTTTCAATGAATTAAAACGTTAGAGGGGCCTGTAAAGGTGGTGTTTCGGAATATTAATTAAAAAAGCTATGTCAACAGACCGTCTATCATTCCGAAAAATTCTGGGAACAATAGGAGCAATAATGGTGCTTACTTTATTTTGCTCCATTGTTTATGGTCAGGAATATGAGCAAAAACCACCGGAAAAAACCCGCATCTTGTTTCTGTTGGATGGATCAGGAAGCATGTTGGCTGAATGGGGGCCGACATTAAAGATCAATGTAGCCAAAAGATTCCTTGCTCAGTTCGTAGATTCGCTGCGCACCGATCCCAACCTGGAACTTGCATTAAGAGTATACGGTCATCAATACCACAGGAAATACCAGAGATGCGATGACAGTAAACTTGAAGTCCCCTTTGGCAGGGATAATCATACCCAGCTTATTCAAAAGCTGAATCAGGTAAATCCTCAGGGTACCACACCCCTGGCCTATTCCCTTCAGCAGGCTGCCGGCGATTTCCCTGAAGATGAAAATGTCCGGAACATAATCATAATAATTACGGATGGGATAGAATCCTGTGATGGCGATCCATGTCAAGTATCGCTCGAATTACAAAAGCAGAATATTTTTCTAAGGCCTTTTATTATCGGAATTGGAATGGAAAAAAGCTTTGACGACCAATTCGGATGTATGGGCCAATATTTTGATGCAGAGAATATTGCGGGTTTCAGGACGGCTTTAAAAAAGTCAATCGACCAGACACTGGAGAAAACAACAGTAAGCATTGAACTGCTGGATCATGAGGATAAGCCAACTGTATCGGATATAAACATCACCTTCGTAAATGACTTTACCGGTGTTGCCGCCTATGATTTCATCCATTATCTTGACAGGAATGGAAATCCCGATAGCGTAGAAGTTGATGCTGTAGTCTCATACGATATAAAAGTAAATACACTGCCTCCGGTAATCGAAGTTGATCCTGAAATTATCCCAGGTCAACATAATGTGATAAAAATCAAATGTCCGCAAGGAACGCTAAGGATAAACCAGAAAAACCACTCAGAATATAAGAAAGATGTTAAGGTGCTTGTTTACGAAAATGGCAGGGACCAGATCCTAAAATCCCTGAATATAGAAGAGGCACATGATTTCCTGGCGGGAAATTATGATATCCGGATTACCACCTTACCCCTGATCGAGTTAAAGGATATTTCAATAAAACCACGTGAATTAAACGCCATTGATATCCCTGCGCCAGGAATATTGAATATTAAAAGTAGTTTTACAGGAATAGGAAGTCTATATTTACTCCGGGATAATGGTGCTTCAGATTGGATCTATAATTTACCGGATAATCAGGTAGAAACATCGATTACGATACAACCTGGGAACTATAAACTGGTATTTCGAAGTAAAAATGCACTGGGCAGCAAGTTCTCAAAGATAAAAACGTTTACCATTCAATCCGGAAGGACCATTGATCTGGTGCTCAACTGATCTTCAGTATAATTTTTCACCAAAAAATGGAAAAAATGACATCAGATATTAAAGAAACTCTTTTCACTAAATAATGAGCACAAATTCCTCTGATAATAAAAGAAATTTTTACAATCACCTGGCTCAGACTACGGAACATCCTATGGGACTGGAAGTGGATAGTGCCGATGGAATATATATATATGACAAAGATGGAAATGCCTTTATGGATATGATATCAGGGATCTCTGTCAATAATATTGGCCATTCCCACCCACATGTTATTAAAGCCATACATGATCAATTGAAAAAACATATGCATGTAATGGCTTACGGAGAGTTTATCCAGGATGTTCAGTCCCAGCTGGCTGAAAAACTTACAAAAATCCTTCCTGAGAATCTTAATTGTTTTTACCTGGTGAATTCCGGGACCGAGGCCAATGAAGGCGCTATTAAGCTTGCTAAGAGATATACCGGCAGGTCTGAGATCGTTTCCTGCTATAACTCATATCATGGGAATACTTCAGGATCATTAAGCATTACCGGTAATGAACAAAAAAAATATGCATTCAGGCCGCTGTTGGGAAGCGTTAGCGGGCGATTATCCCCATAAAAATTAATGTTTTCACCTGTGGGTTCCCCCACGAACGCCGCATGGGTGTAGGTATGAAGTTCGTTTACGAGATTCTGGCAGGCTGAAAAGGT
>CBDUCT010000009.1:0-21622 GCA_965365715.1 uncultured Cyclobacteriaceae bacterium
GTAGGATTCCTGCCTGCAGTTAACTTCTCATTTATTCTGCCGTTTGGATGTTTTGTTATCGTTGCAATATATGGTTATAGATCATATAGCGTTTTCCCAAAATACAGAATTTAACAGGGAAAAGAATAATCCACTAAATATTACTCTAATGTAACAGGCTATAAATCCACTGAGTCATAGACCAGAACCTTTGTCCACATATCATTATATTCATTCCTGAATCTATCATGAATCGGGTGCTCCTGATATAAATCATGACCTTTGCGATCTTCAAATCCAACCAGAAAAGAGTAATGGTATGTGTTATCTATAACTTCTCTGTCCGTATCGGCCGGTGTGCCAATATGCAATAAACTAATGGATTCGATAGTGCCCATCTCTTTCAATCCATTCTCGAATTTCTCACGAACTGCTGGGTTTTCAGGATCTTTTAACCAGAAGTATACATGATGAATAAATGTTGTTTTAGCCTTGTTGCCTGCATAAGCCCCTTTAAATATTGTTAAAAATGCTCCTGCTGCCCCGAATCCGGCAATTTTCTTAAAAAACGATCTTCTTTTTTCCATAATCAAGATTTTTACTCTATAGGTATTGAAAATGATATTTTAATTCCGACTTCCATGATCGAACTGGTCCACAGTTTTCCACCATTTTTTTCTATTAGATCTTTTGCCATAATAAAGGAAATGTGAGAAAAATCTTTAAGCCGTTCGATATTCTCCGCTTCATACTTTTCTCCGGCAAGGTCTTTGATCAGTTCGTCATCATCACCAGGTCCTGAATCTTCGAATGTGATCAAACACTTCTTCCCGGTTCTTTCAACATCAACATACATGGTATTTCCACTTACAGATCGAATGCCTAATAAAGTCGCTATGGTGGTTATGGAATAACTTATCATATTCTGATCTGCTGATACATTCAATGGCTCTCCAATATGATTGATAAATGTGATATTCTTATACTTCAGGAGTGCCGTAACTTCATTGATAATACTTTGAGTTAATTCAATGATCTCAAATGATGTTATTTCCGGTTCGTTATCACCGTATATGGATTGGAACCAGCTGATCATATTATTGACATGGTTGCCATAATTTTCACTCTCAGTTTTAATCTTATCTTTTTGTTCCTTTGAGATTGACTTCGCTGTCATAGATTCTTCCAGGAGAGTCAATAATTTTTTTGATTGCAGTTCAATACCTCTTTCGAGGATTATCCCAATTTTCGGATATTCCCTTTCCTGTTTTTTAATGTTGTTTTGCAGGCCTACTTTTTCACTGTTTAAATCGCGGATATTCCCGGAGAGTTTTTCAATCTTCCTTTCATGTTCCCTAATCTGATTTTTTTGATTTTTTAGGTATTCAACTGTCTTCTTTCGGAACCTGTTGTTTATGACTGAATTTAAAATAATGATAAACAATAAAATAAGGAAGGTAGCAGATAATATGTACTCTAAAATTGACATACCGGAATTTAAAATTAATTTGAATCTTTGGAGCCTCTTCCCTGACTCGGTTCTAATTTATCCAAATCTAAAAATATAAAACTTTGTTAAAGGGATTCTGAATCCCAATTATAAAGTATTCAGAATCCGGAGTAGATTCCTTGTTCTTCTAATCAAATATTCTGTAAATCGGATCCTTACTCTATTTGCTGCCGATAGATATGATCAAACCACCACCAACATCACCCGAAATGATTGAAGAACCTACGGAAAGCGAGGTGCCACCTCCACCTCCGCCGAACCAGATTCCGCCACCAGCCCATTGTACTGGTAGTAACATCCTGGCCCGCGCAAATAATCCTATCCTGTCAGAAATAAAAAACTTTATTCCTCCACGTAAACCAACGGTAAATTTCGTTACATTGCCTCGGGAGGGGTTGTCAGGATCATCAGGATTTACAGTAGTCCAGCCAAGTATTAAACCTCCAAAGGGACGGATCCTGTCATTATCTAATTCCATTTCTTTATTTACACCAAACATATAGTATTGCTGACTTACATCGAATAACTCTTCTTCAGGCTGGAAATTTTCCCTGAAGGTAATCGATGTTTGTGCATTGGTAAAAGAAAAGGAAATTGCAATATCATTATATGGCAATACTAAATCCAATCCGACACCATAATTCCCAGCTGGATTAAAGTGTAATCTACCAGCTGTATTCCCATACCAAACGTCAACATTGGCTGCAAACTGGTAACCAGCATAGGGTAATATATCAACATATTGAGCTTTGGAAACCTGGAAGGCAGTTATAAATAAAACTGCCAATATAAATTTCTTGAATAATTTCATCATGATTAAAGCTTATTTATTCGGAGGATTCAAATTAACAACATTAAATTCATATTAGAACCAAAGTGCTTGAAAAAAGTTTGAGAAAACCAACTGATATAAACCATATGCTAAGATTAACAGGGTTGTGCTTCATTTTATTAAATTATTAATAGATTTTTTCATTTTGTTCCTTATTTTTGAGCTTTATAAGCATAAGAAAGTATTTAAACTATTGCCTAAACAAAACATACCAATATGAAAATTAGCAATTTACTTTTAATCCTTTTAGCCTCAACATTGATTTTTGCATGTCAGTCAAAAGATGCAAAAGAAAAGGCTCAAATGGAAGAGGATACCAAACCACTGCAGGAGGCCGCAAAAAAGATAATGCCTAATTTGCCTCCACCCAATGAATATGCAGCTATTCTTCAATCAACTGGTGCTGAATTTAATCCATTGATCCTGAATGACGTAGAGAACATGCCAGGTTATTTGGTGCCCAGAGAGAAAGCAGTAGCCAACCTTGGAGTATACTTCTTTGATCTTGGATATTGCGTGGCGTATCAGCAGCGGGACCATGTTGATAAATATTATGATGTTTGTCATAATCTTGCGATAGAGCTTGGAATAGAAAAAAGTTTCATGGAGGTAATAATGCTCCGGTTCCAGGAGAATATTGAACAAAATGATTCATTGAAAGCCTATTTCAGGGAATCCTACCGTAAAGCGAGTAACAGTATTGGTTCAACTGAGGGTGAAAGGTCTTATTATCGTACCATTTTCCTGGCAGGATTTTACATTGAAGGATTATACAATATGCTTGAGGTAATTGAATCTTATCCAAAAGATATATTGCCAGATGATCAGCGTTTCCTGATTTTAATGCCTCTTGCTAAATCCGTTCTGGCACAGGAGAAGAACATTAAAAGCCTGGCAGAAATGCTTGAATTGGATTACACTGATGCAGATAATGATGAATATTATGCTACATCTTTCCGTAATCTGATCAATACCTATGAGAAACTGGATGTCGATGATAAGATTGCTAATAATCAGGGTGCCGAGTTATTAAATGATGAGGTGATGATCGAACTTATGGCCCAGGTTGATGCCATTCGATCAAATATAGTTAAGCAATTGTAATATCCCGATTATATAATTAACAGAAAGCTGTTTGAATCCTTCGATTTAACTCTATATTTCAGAGTTTTACAACAAAAATCGAAGTTCATTTGAACAGCTTTTTTATTTGTCTCCAGGTTTTATTTAAAAGTTAATCCGGGAACATTAGCAGATCTGAAGCGCCACCACTTTTTTAATCGATGCTATATTCCGCATCCTGCTATCCCAATATGTATTTAATAGTCTAAGCACAAATTTTCTTTCCTTTATTCCAGAATGAACGAAAACATCATTTTTGATTCTTTTCTGGCTACAAGTTTAATTTTCCTTTTGTATCTTGGTGATCATTTATAGATCTTCTCAATTTAGACCGATCTGTTACAATTAGTAAGATAAATTAACCTGAATTTAATGAGAACTCTTTTTTTTGTAATTGTATTGAAATTATTAATGGTGAATTCTCAGGCTCAGGTTGCAAATCCAGTGATTCCTGATTTCCTCAAATATCGAAACATCTCCCCACATCGTGTTGGATCCTGGATATCATCAATCGCTGTTCCCCAGACAGAAAACAGGGATTATAAATACACATATTATATAGGAAGCCGCAATGGAGGTGTATGGAAAACCACAAACGATGGCACAACATTCAAGCCGATATTTGATTCGGTGGGTGTAGCCAGCATAGGGGCTGTTGCTGTTTCAAATTCAAATCCGGAAATAGTCTGGGTTGGTACAGGGGAATCGTATAATGCAAGAAGTTCTCATGCAGGAAGAGGTGTTTTTAAGTCAAATGATGGAGGATTGAACTGGGCATTTTGCGGGCTTGAAGATACACACCACATCTCGGCTGTTATTATCCACCCTGAGGACCCGGATATTGTTTTTATTGCTGCGATGGGACATCTTTTTACTCCCAATATGGACAGAGGTGTATTTAAAACAGTTGACGGAGGATTGTCATGGAGAAAGGTATTATATATTGATGAAAATACAGGTGTCATCGACATGATTATTGATCCTGCAAACCCGGATATACTTTATGCTGCTGCGTATGAGAAATACCGGTATCCCTGGCACTTTGAGGCAGGTGGAGTATCCAGTGGAATATATCGTTCAGTGGATAATGGAGAAACCTGGGAAAAACTTACTTCTGGCCTCCCGAAGGGTAAGATCGGACGCATTGGATTGGGATTGTGTCATAATCAACCCGAAATAGTTTATGCCGTAGTTGAAAACCTGAATCCTAAGGAAGGCGTGGTGGTAGATGAAAACATAGAAATGAACTATATGCGTGATCCGTATTATGACCAGTTGATTGGGGGTGAGGTGTATCGATCTGATGACTCAGGAGGCAGTTGGATCAAACAGAATCAGGATTCATGCAATGTGAGCGCTAAGGCTGCTTATTCTTTTAATAAGATCCTTGTTAACTCAGATGACCCGGACAAAATATACGTTAGCAGCGACCTTCTCATTTCATCTGTAGATGGAGGAAAAACCTGGAATGATTGTAACTGGCCTCCTTCAAATTTGTTTGTTAATATGTTCGGGGATATCCGTCCCTTCTGGACTGATCCCGAAGATGGGAACCAGATGATGTTAGGAAGGGATGGTGGTCTTTATGAGACCGGTGACGGCGGGATTACCATGTATCATAAATATCAAATACCCCTGGGCGAAATTTATATGGTGGAAACAGATAATGCTTATCCGTATAATATATATGTAGGCCTTCAGGATCATGAAGCATGGAAAGCCCCTTCAAACAGCTGGTCGGGGCAGATCGGCCCGGAGGATTGGGATATTGTAGGTATGTGGGATGGTATGTATACCGTTGTCGATCCTCAAGATAACAGGTGGGCATATATATCTACTCAATTCGGTGGACATCACCGTGTAGATCAGAAGCTGGGGGTAAGGGTAAAGATCGAGCCTAAGAATGAAGAAGGTAAACCCCCTTACCGATATCCATGGACTCCGGCAATAGTGATCTCTCCTCAAAATTCAGAAACCCTTTATGCAGGTGCCCAATATCTTTTAAAATCAGAAAACCGGGGTGATTCCTGGCATGAAATCAGCCCTGACCTGACTACTAACAATGCCAGTAAGATCGTAGGGAGAGGACATATGATGTATTGCACCATTTCCACCATATCAGCTTCAACACTAAATCCGGATTTGATCTGGGTGGGTACCGATGATGGTAGGGTCCATATGACTACAAAGGGGGGCGCTGACTGGCTGGAATTCACCGACCAGATAAACAATCTAAATGGTAATACTGAGTATTGGGTAAGCCGTATAACAGCCTCTCACTATGATGAGAATATTGCCTATGTGTGTAAATCCGGTTTCCGCCATGATGATTTTCGGCCTCTTGTATTTAGAACGAAGGATAAGGGCAATACCTGGGAACCTATAACCGCAGGGCTTCCTGATTCTCCCGTCAATGTGATAATTGAAGATCCTGTTAACAAAGATCTCCTTTACCTGGGGAATGATAATGGAGTTTACATTTCTTTTAATGCTGGTGAATCCTGGATCCCTTTTAAACAAAATATGCCATCTGTTCCTGTTAAGGACCTGAAGATCCAACCAGAGGAAAATGATTTGATAGTAGGGACATATGGGCGCGGAGCGTATGTAATTGACATTTCTCTCATTCAGCAGTTAAGCGATTTCCCTTCATCTAAGAAAGTCGAGTTATTTAAAATTGAACCAAAACCTATTACCAACTATTCTGAAAGGGCTTATTGGGGTAACTATGAAATGAATGGAGATAACCATTTGTTTACCCCTAACGAACAGAATGGATTTCACATTTTCTATTTGATTAATGATGAGACTCTGGAAGCCTCATATCTCGAGGTCCTGGATGGTGCAGGGATACGTATCGATTCTCTAGGCATAAAAAATGACAAAAACATACAGCGTCTAATCTATGATACTAGAAAGTTAAAGGCGGGTGTATACCGTATTAAATTGAATACTGGATCTCAGACTTTAGAACGCAGTGCAATATTAAAACCATCTCCTGTCTGGCCGGTGGGACATGGTTTATCTGATTAATATTTATTTAATAAATTCAGAAAATATGAATTAGAATCATGAAGGTAAAAAAAGCAGTAATAACCGCCGCCGCTCCAGATCAAAGGAAGTTACCTGTTCAGACCATCAGAGATATGTTCGGGGAAGAAAGATCCGTACTTGAGATGATGGTTGATGAAATTGTACGTGCGGGCGTGGATGAAGTCTGTATCGTGGTTTATCCAGGTGATGAAAATAATTATAAACCGTTGTTGAGTCAGCATGCCGAAAGAGTGAATTTTGTGCATCAGGATAAGCCCCTGGGATATGGGCATGCTTTGTTTGCAGCTTCATCTTTTACAGGCGAAGATCCTTTCCTGCACCTAGTTGGTGATCATTTATATGTAAAAAGGAGTAAAAAAGATATCGCCAGGCACCTTGTTGAGATTGCTGAAGAGAAATCCAGTTCTGTAAGTGCTGTTCAATCCACCAGGGAGGCTCTTATTACGCAGTATGGGACAGTTGGAGGAAGCAGGATCCAGGGTAGGGATGACATATACCTCATTGATTCTGTAGTTGAAAAACCTACACCAACCTTCGCAGAGCAAAAATTACTTGTTCCCGGATTACGATCAGGCCACTATCTTTGTTTCTTCGGAATGCACGTGCTCACATCCAAAATTATGGAATTATTGGAAAAGAATATAAGCAAAAACAAAAATGGGAAAGTCGGATTAAGTGAATCTTTAAATGAATTGGCAGCTAAAGAACAATATCTGGCCCTTGAAAAGACTGACTTCCGCTTTAATATGGGAACAAGGTACGGGTTGATGAAGGCACAGCTGGCTATAGCCTTAAGTGGTGAGGATAGGGATCGTGTCATGTCAGAACTTCTTGAGTTTTTTGTAATGAAGGATTTCATGCCTAATAACATGTAGTCTATGAGTGATATAATTAATATTATTATTTCTGATAGACCGGAAATAAGAAATACTTCTCTGGAATTCTACTGCAGGTCCCTGGGCCTTTCTGAGCTTATAGATGAATCAGAGAATCTTGATTTATTTCGACGCGAGAGCACTAATTTATACCACAAGGTCAGGGCCTTATTTTTTCTGTACAGCATTCACAGATTTTACCTTCCGAAAATCTCAGAAAACAACCATAAGGGTTTGATCCCCTATGAAGCCTACAATCATATGTTGAAAAGGAGGTATGAGGAAGCGATTGATATTTATCTAAGAATACAGGAATTACATGGACCGAACGAAGGGTTATCCAGTGGGCTTGCAGAAGCCTATCATAAGTTAGCTTTTCAGACACTTGCAAATCAGGTAAGGAAAAGTGTTCGCAATACCCTGGGTAATCAATGGATGTTTAGAACGGGTCATCCCGACGATCATCCCCTCAGCATTAGAAGAGAGCTTATTCATCCAGATCCGAATAGTGGTTTATACCCAATTATACATGAATCCACTCCGGTAAGGATGGATATTACACATAGTGGTTGGAGTGATATCTTTTTTCTGGGTATGGATTTTCCTGAAGGTGCCAGAGTTCTGAATATATCTGTAAATCTGAAAGTGCGTGGCCGTGGCGAGGGGAATCCCAAACCGCCCATTGAAACTTTTTTCAGGATCATTGACCAACCTATTTTAAGATTAACGAGTGTTGATCTGGGAGCAAGCACTGATATTTATCTATTATCTGAGGTTTTCGATTTTGCAAAAGACTATCTGGGACTGTTAAAAGCCGCAGTTATAGCCTCAGGGTTAATTCCTCCTGGAATGGAGGGGGCTGGTATTCCTCTCAAAAAAGTATTACACAAAATAGTAGGGCCCGGACTAGGAATTGAAATCATTAGTCAGGTGAACAATATCCCTAAAGGCTCCAGATTGGCTGTATCAACGAATTTGTTGGCCTCCCTTATATCAGTTTGCATGAGAGCAAGTAATCAGACAAGATTGCTTACCGGACCTTTGGATGAAGGAGAAAGAAGATTGGTTGCTGCCAGAGCGATATTGGGTGAGTGGTTAGGAGGATCCGGAGGGGGGTGGCAGGACTCTGGAGGGATTTGGCCTGGAATTAAGATTATTAATGGAGTTGAAGCTATTGATGGAGACCCTGAATACGGTGTAAGCAAAGGACGTTTACTTCCCGATCATACCATATTAGACCATAATTCAGTTAGTGAAAAGACCAGGAACCTGCTCCAGGATAGCCTGGTCATTGTACATGGTGGGATGGCCCAGGATGTAGGCCCGATACTTGAGATGGTTACCGAAAAATACCTTCTCAGGTCAGAGAGAGAATGGGAAGGCCGGTTGAAGGCGATTGACTTATTTGACAAAGTAACCCGGGAACTCAAATCTGGAAGAATAAAAAATATTGGCAACCTTACACAAGAGAATTTTGATGGCCCCATCCAGACCATTATCCCATGGTCATCTAATCTGTTTACTGAAACTCTTATTCAAAGAGTGAAGAAAGAATATCAATCTCAATTCTGGGGATTCTGGATGATGGGAGGTATGTCGGGTGGAGGTATGGGATTTATGTTCGATCCAAAAGTGAAGGAAAAAGCGCAGGAAAGAATCCAGATAATTATGTCTGAGATTAAGGATTCCCTGGAAACTGCTATCCCATTCGCAATGGATCCTGTTGTTTATGATTTTAGTATAAATGAAACAGGATCGAGTTCAGATTTTTTATCGGGAGAAAAAGCGATTCTTCCGGAAGGATATTATACTTTAATTACACCCGGATTACTTAAAAAAGAAATTCTTGATCTGACCTATTCACAAAGAAAGGAATTGGAACATCTGGGCAGCAAATACCAGTCCAATGAGATATCTGATGGATTTGTGTCAAACCTCTTTGATAGAATGATCCCACAGCGGGATCTGATCAACGATAAAGCAAGTTCACTTGAAGGTTTACTTGCCGAACATGGTTTTGATCAGAATTTTCATCAACAATTAAAGATGGATTTACAAGCAGGGAGAATCGGATTATCCCAAAACCGCCTGGCAGTAAACAGAAAAATTGAGGATGTTTCCGAAAAAGATGTGTTTGATGCTACAAATGATTTATCTGATGAATATTATAAGCTGGGACTTAATGCCCTTAAGAATGGTGAATTGGGAATTGTAACACTTGCAGGTGGCCTGGGAACCCGATGGACCAAAGGGGCTGGAGTAGTTAAATCCTTAAATCCCTTCGCTAAAATATCTGGCAAGTATAGAAATTTTATTGAAGCTCACCTGGCTAAAAATAATAATATATCAAATATATCCGGTGTTGAGATTCCACACATTGTCACTACCAGTTATCTTACCCATCAGGCTATTGCTGACTTCCTGGATCGTGAAAATAATTTTGGATATGAAGGACCACTTTATTTATCCCCGGGTAGAGTGGTTGGATTGCGTTTGATCCCCATGGAAAGAGACCTTAGATTTTTATGGGAAGAAATGCCCCAGCAACTCTTGGATGAACAGGCTCAAAAAGTTCAGGATAGCCTCCACAAGGCACTCATTAACTGGGCAAAGAAAGAAGGGGAAGGGGAGGATTACCGGGATAATTTACCCCATCAGTGTATTCACCCTGTAGGGCACTGGTATGAGATCCCAAATATGTTACTCAACGGATCATTAAATACATTACTTTGCGAGCATCCTGATCTTAAATACCTGTTTGTACATAACATAGATACCCTGGGGGCCAATGCTGATCCAGCCATCTTGGGATGTCACATAAAAAATGGAAGTGATTTTACGGTGGAGGTAATTTCGAGAAAGATTGATGACAGAGGTGGGGGATTGGCCAAAATTGATGGTAAATTGAGGCTGGTTGAAGGGATGGCTCTACCTGATGAAAAAATTGAATTCGATCTGACATATTATAATACCAGTACTTATTGGATCAACATCGATAAATTATTATCAGTATTTAAGTTGAGAAGGAAGGATCTAGAGAATATTCCCTATGTGCATCAATGTGTTATGGAAATGTCGAAAAGAATGCCGACATATATTACCTTAAAGGATGTCAAGAAAAGATGGGGCAAAGGACAGGAGGATATATTTCCTGTTACGCAGTTTGAAAAATTATGGGGTGATATGACTACAATTCCTGAACTTGATAGTAGCTATATTGTTGTGCCAAGATTCAGGGGACAACAGCTAAAGGAAGTAGCACAACTAGATGGTTGGCTTCGTGATGGCTCAGCAGAATATCTTGATGGTATTTGTGAGTGGAGCTGATCTGTTCATGAGATGATGGGGTAAACTTTGATTGCTTAATCAAGTAAACTATTGATGTAAATTGTAATTGATTGTTTATGATAAAAGTAAAATTTATATACTATAGATATATCTTGTTGACTTTTTTGTTGTTCCAGGGAATCGAATCTTACAGCCAGTCAGATGATAAGTTAGGAGCATGGTTTATATATAATGGATCATTTTATGTCGATCCCAAAGTAGAATTATTCTTTGAATCGCAATTACGTTTTTATGAACCTTTATCAAATGTGGAGGAATTTTTTCTCCGTCCAATGGCCAATTACCACTTTTCTTCCCTGATCTTTGCCGGATTAGGCTATAGTTATGGAAACACATGGAATTATGTTGAGGATAATGAAGATAAAGAAAGAACAACCGAGCACCGCTTAATAATTCAGGGTGGATTAAATCACAAGATATCAAGAACGAAAATCCAGCATAGATATAGATTCGAGCAAAGATGGTTTGAATCCGGGAACAGGCATAGGTTCAGATATCGCCTTCAGGCAACCATTCCCATAAACGGGAAAGAATTTGTCAAGGGAACATTCTTTATAAATGTATATGATGAGATCTTCATTAATTCAAAACCTGAGTTGGCCTTTGATCAAAATCGATTATACCTGGCAGGAGGCTATCAATTTAATAAAACCTTAAATCTTCAGATCGGATATTTATATCAATCAAGGCCTACTGCTAATTTTAACCGCTTGCAGTTTTTCCTGACACAGAAATTAGATTTCTACAAGTAATTCAGAATAGTACTTTGGTAATACAAAAAAGTATTTTGGTTTTCTTTTTTTATAATTTCATATTATAGATCAGGGTAGGCCAGACATTATCGTATTTATTCAAATAATTCACTCAATTAGAAATTGTTATCATTATTGAATCAATACACTTCAATCAATACTGGTTTTGTTTTTCTTATTCCTGAATCTATATCCCACAAAAAATTTCAGACTCCCGTGCGTAAACTTGGTATGCAATTTCTCATAGATTCTAATATTGTTCCAGTCTCCAACAAATTGAAATCCCGTAAAAAACCTACGCCCATTGTATCCAAGGGCATTCATAGTCTTTATTCTATAAGATACATTCCACCTGAATGGTTCCCTTTGCCCTGATTTGCTATCGCCCAGATTAAAGTTTAACCCGGGTATTAATCCAATTGTGATAAAAAAGTGCTCCTTCCATACAAAAGTGTACATATATCCTGCGTTTACGGCCAGGCTAATAACATTGAAGTCGGTCATATGAAGCTTTGGATCAAAATATTCCATTAGATTCTGAGGTACAATAGAAGAATCGGCATCCATGCTGAAGTAGGCAAAACTGCCCCCCAATATCGGACTGCCGGCACTTTTGAGTTGAATCTCATTTAAGACAAAGGGTGCTTTAAGTGAGAATTTATCATAATTAAAGGCATACAAATATTGAAGCCCGAAACTAATTGTTCTGATATCATCCCGGATCTCCGGTATATCATATATTTCTTCGTCAATCCCGGAGATGTTTGCTAATAGATGTCCGTAGTAATATTGTAAAGAACCTTCTATAAATTGCTTACTTGAAAATATCCTGCCCTGAAAATCAAAGTATTCACTGTTTTCAATATCTTTATTCTCCCTTATACCTAAGTTAAACGCAAGATCTAAAGCGAACCATTTGTAACTTGCCCCAATCCCAAGATTCACTCCGTATTCGGGACGATAACGAAGACCCGCACTAGTGTTCTTATCCTTTATCCCAAAATAGTTGATCTTGTTAATGGCTACCAATTTTAGGGCAAATTGATCAGCATAACTTCTGATATAGGTAGAATCATGATTGCGGTACAGCAGATAATACTGTATCCCTTCCATTTTTTTATCAATACTGTCTTTTACAATAATTTGCGCTGTGCCATCTATCGAAATTAAGAATAACAATCCTGAAATTATATGTAGAAAGTATGCCTTCAAACTATTAATGATTTTGATCTAATTACCATCACTTAAATTACACCTAAAAATATTAGATTAAAACTAATATATTATTCCTGAAGATCTATAACCCTAAAGATTTACTATTATATTGTAGTAATTATTTACTATAGATAATATCAAATAATTACCTGATTTTAGGATCTGTCCCTTGTTATCGAACTTTGATCATAATAAAGAATGTACCTTAAAAGTATTCAGATAGATAACTATCGTGCCATTCATAAAACTAAATTGAGCTTTAGTAACACAACAGTTGTTATTGGAGAAAATGAAACAGGTAAATCAAGTATTTTAGAAGCCATTCAGATTATTTTAAATCCGGTTTATAAGGATTTTTTTCCGGAATTTCGTCCTTATCATTTCCATTACCATGATAAAGATGGATCCATTGCAGGCCCAATCCATATTATTCTGGAATTCAGGGAAAGATCAAAAGGTGAATGGGGAGGATTTGCTTACGATCCAATTTCTTTTTTGTTAAATGATGTTACCGATAGTATTCGTGAATTAAAGTTTGATCTCAAAGTAACGCCTCAAAAAGACGAAAAATACAATATATTTTGGAGATTGAACTGTATTGGTTCAAAAAAATACAGTTCAGATCCAAAGACCTTATATTGGCTCAGGCATGTGAACCCAACCATTTATTTAACGGCCGGTATGTTAACAGGACATGGGTATACCAATGTTATCCCGGTTGAGGATCCTCCAATTTTGTCGAAATTGTCATCAGAAATCAGGAATTACGTGAAATGTATTCTCGAATGCTCTGATTCTATTATTTCCGACCGGAGTGTGGATATTAACAGAGATATTGAGAATGGCTATAATGCAGGAATTAAATTAATTGAAAGCGTCCGGGATCCAGACAATCCAAGTGAGATCGGGCTGGGAAGAAAGATAAATGAAATCCTTGGAACAAAGATCGTTAAGGACAGGGGAAATTTGGGTCCTATATTATCAGGTTCTGAAAGTACAGCTCAACGTCTGGGTGTATTATTGCTGGTGGCTGCTTTGTTAAGAGCGGGAACCTTAGAGTTACTGGAGGATATGGAACCTATATGGATCATAGAAAATCCTGAAGCAAATTTACATCCCATAACCCTGGCATCAATCAGGTTATTGATTAGCGGGATGAAATGGCAGAAAATAATATCTACTTTCTCCGGTGTCATTTTAAACTCAGTTCCTCTGTATCAGATAAGAAGGTTAACAAGGTTTAAAGGTGTGGTCAGGGAACATCGAATAAATGAAAAAATATTTTCGCGTGAGGATTTAAGGCGTATAAGTTTTCATTTACAAACTCAACATCATCTGTCAATCTTTGCCCGAATGTGGTTGCTTGTTGAGGGAGAATCTGAATTCTGGATAATTCCACAACTGGCCCGCTTGTTAAATTATGATTTTGCTATTGAAGGTATTGTATGCATGGATTTTGCCCAATCAGGCATGACTCCGATAATTAAACTGGCTAAAGAATTAGGAATAGAATGGTATTTACTTACAGATGGCGATACTGCAGGTCAATCTTATATTAATATAGCAAAGAAATTAGTTCCTGCCTTTGACGCAAAACGTCGATGGACTCAATTGAATGCTAAAAATATTGAACATTATTTCTGGAATAATGGTTATTCGGAGGTCTTTATGTCGCATGCGAGAGTCAAGGATAAAAATCAAGAAAACCTTAAGCCTTCCATGGTAATTCAACGGGCTGTCAAGAATTATTCAAAACCCTATCTTGCCCTGAATGTTGTGAAATATGCTGCTGAAAAGGATTCACCAGGTATACCGGATGAGCTTAAAAAAATGATAGAATACTGCGTTAAACTCTCACGCGAAGCACATATGAATACTTAAATAAATTATAGATTCTTAAAATTTTATTTCACAATCTTATGAATTATATTGATCTCTGATCATAAGACCGGAAAAAAAATGAGTTTTAATATAATTTACAATGATGAAAAATAATTTTTTGATAGGATTGATTCTGTCAGCATTATTTGTTGGATGCAATAGTAAGGGTGAAGATTATACCCTGGATATTTCAACTTACGCTTCTCCACAGGGAACAGAGATTTATAAACCTGACTCAGCATCTTTGGCTCAGAACTATACAATTCCGGACTGGTTTAAAGACGCCAAATTGGGGGTATTTATTCACTGGGGCGACTATGCCGTCCCTGCATTTGGGAATGAATGGTATCCCAGGAATATGTACCGGAAGGGAACTAAAGTATATGATCACCATATTAAAACTTATGGCTCCCTCACTGAATTCGGATATAAGGATTTTATTCCAATGTTTAAAGCTGAAAAATTCAATGCTGAGGAGTGGTTGGCATTATTTAAGGAATCAGGGATTAAATATATCGTTCCGGTGGCCGAACATCACGATGGTTTTTCTTTATATGACAGCAAATTCAATAAATGGAATTCTGTAAATATGGGACCTAAAAGGGATATAATTGGAGAATTGAAAGCCGCTTCCGTTAAACACGGGATCCATTTTGGATTGTCATCACACAGGGCTGAAAATGCCTGGTTTTTTAATGGAGGACTGGAAATCCCTTCCGACGTGCAGGACCCGCAATATAAATCATTATATGGAGAACTATTGGAAGCTCCTGGTGGGCAAACACCGGATTGCCCGGAAGGTGCTGGGTTCAATGAAAATTCAATCAGAAAATGGTTATACCATACATATGAGCTTGTTGATCTCTATGAACCGGAATTATTCTGGTTCGACTGGACAGTTGGCAAATACCCCTTTCGATCTACCTTCTATCAATTCATGGCCTATTATTACAATAATGCTGCTGATTGGAATAAAGGTGTTGTAATCAATACTAAATTCGGATATGGTGACAATATACAAGTGTTTGATATTGAAAGAGGGAAATCTGACAAAGCTCGTGACTTTCCCTGGCAAACCGATACTTCAATAGGTAAAAAATCCTGGGGTTATATTGAAGGTGAAGAGAACAAAACACCAAATCAGATTATAGATGATTTCGTTGATATTGTAAGTAAAAATGGAAATCTATTGTTGAATATAGGCCCAAAGGCTGATGGAACAATAACTGATGAACAGCAGGCTGTCCTGAGAGAAATTGGCGGATGGTTGAAAGTAAACGGAGAAGCGATATATGCCACAAGACCCTGGGAAGTAGCATCTGAAGGAACCGTAGCCGGAACCTCGGGAGCATTTTCTGATAATGAAGAATCGCAATATACTGCAAAGGATATAAGGTTTACCAAGAAAGGAGATAAGCTCTATGCCATATCATTGGCCTGGACGGATACAGATGTGGTAATCAAGTCAATTGGAGATGATAAAAAGGTTAAAGGAATTAGCATGCTTGGATCTGATGAGACGATCTCCTGGGAACAAACATCTGAAGGATTAAGGGTTGCCTTTCCGGAAAAAATGCCAACCGATTATGCGCATGCTTTAGAAATCACTTTAAATTAGAGCCTATAAAAACCCTTGCTGTTATTTCCTTCGGGTTAGATAACAGGGATTGTTTTTGAAGATGTATAAACAGTGTCAATTGTGTGATTTCGCTTATGGAAGCACGGACACCTACTAATCGAGGATCTCAAAAGCTGCATCCAGGTATAAATATACGTCTTCCGGATGCCTTCCAACGTATTCATTGCTGCGATCATGGCCGAGCCTGACCACAACTGCATTTTTCTCCCGGATAGAAAAAATATATTGCCCCAGAATACCCCTCATATATGGGATCTTATAGCCCTTGTAATCAACAATCCACCATTGGTATCCATAAAAATCCACTGGATTGTTGTCTCTTTTATCAAGGAGGTAATCTTTTGCGGTAGTAGCATCTGAAATGTAATCTTCAGATATGATCACTTCATTATCCCAGGTTCCATTATTTAACACCAGTTGCCCGAAGCGTGCAAAATCCCTGGCATTTGTATTGAAGCAGCAATACGCTTTCTCCATCCCGTTATCTCTGTCCAGACACCATAAAGCATCCTGACTTGCACCAAGCGGTTTCCATAACTTTTCAGAAGCATACTGACTGATCCGCATACTGGTTGCTGATTCTACAACCATAGCAAGAATCTGTGTATTTCCGCTCAGGTAATCAAAATAGACTCCGGGTTTTTCTACCACTTCAAGATCAATTATTAGATCAGAAATATTGGATCCGTAATAAGCCCTGGCTGTTGTCGAAAATGGGGTTGTATACTTTTCTTCCCAATTTAAGCCTGAACTCATGGTCAACACCTGACGTATAGTTAAGTCTTTTCTGGATCCCTCAGCATACTCGGGAATGAAGTTACCAATAGGCTGGTCAAGGCTATTTATTTTACCTTCATCCAGGGCGATGCCAATCAATAGTGCTACTACAGATTTAGCAGCACTAAACGAATTGGATAGTGAATTCTCACTATACCCATCCCAGTATTCTTCATATTTGATCTTTTCATCCTGAATCACAAGAAAAGCGACCGGATTTAGACCTTCAATTTTCTCTCGAATCGATTCCTGTAATGAAAAATTATTATATTCATCGTCCATAGCCCACGGATCGTGTTCGTTGGCTTCTATTACCCTATTTTCGAAAAATGTATGATCATCGATCCTGGGTCCCATTCTTTGTAGAGCCCTTAACAGATAATCCGGAGCTAAAAAATAGAAGACAAGTCCTATACTGAGAATATATGCTGATATTTTAAGGATTCTTTTCACTCGAGTTTATTTATAATGGAAATAATGAATGCCAAAGATGTTCGCTGTAAAACTCATCCAGCAAAAATCACCATTCATTATCAGGACTCAAAAATATTCTTTATCTGTTTGAGAAAACCTTTTTATTTTTTCTTTTCAAAATTAACTTTGGCTAAGATATGAAAAGCATCATTCAGATACCATTACTTTTATTTTTACTTCTTTTAGAAGATTCCTTGCCAGCACGGACAATTAAAGTTGCTACACAAGATGAATATCGTCCCTATTCTTACATCGACTCATCTGGTGTTTATTCTGGTATTTTGATAGATTGGTGGGAATTATGGGCTGTAAAAGCGGGAGTTAAACTTGAATTTATTCCCGGCAGTACCATGGAATGTGTTGATATGGTTCTTGAGGGTAAAGCAGATGTTGTCTCTGGACTTTTTTTTGAAGAGAATGGTCATGATGGATTAGAATATTCCGAGTCTATCATATCCTTAAATACTACATTATTTCTCAGGAATGGATATAACCCGAAATCTATTTATGATATAGATAAGCCTATTGGTATTATAAAAAATGAGCTTGCGCATCAGAACTTGATTACAAAGTATCCAGAATTAGAACTCAAATATTTTGATCATTTTAGTGAATTGGAGAAAAATGTACAAGATAAAGAGATAGCCGGTTTTATATATGATTTTCCACATCCAATATTTGGAGAGGGGATATATTCTAGTGTTAAGGGATATTCTGATTATCTGGTCATTCGCTCAGATAAAATCAGACCAGGAGTTAAGAAAGGTAATTCAGAAATCCTTAATTTATTACTCACCAATAGCGCAAAGATCTCAAATGATGAACTGATGGTGATAATAAAAGACTACAACATGTACAAAGAGCGTAACCATTATGAATGGATAATACCCGTTCTGGTAGTTCTTCTTGTCGCCATTACTATTGGATATTTAAGATTATTTCGTAAGCAAAAGGAATTGTCAAATCTTTCAAAAAACCTCGATGGAAATGAATTGGCAGAAATGCTCAAAGTCGGAGAAAATGATCATGTAGAGTTTAAGTCCAGCCTAAGGTGGGATTATAAACAGAATCAAATGAACAAAGCGCTCGAGAATGTTATTTTAAAGACTATAGCGGCCTTTTTAAACACCAATGGAGGGACCTTGATCATAGGCGTAGATGATTCCGGATCTGTCCTGGGGTTGGAAAAAGATTATGAAACAATCAGCAAGAAAAGCAGTGATGGTTTTAATCTGACCTTAACGAATCTTATTAATCAGCATCTGGGAAAGAGAGTACATAAATTCATTAATCTGGAGATAGTAAATCATGAGGATAAGGATATATGTGCTGTAACAGTATCTAAATGTGATGGGCCAGTATTCTTAGGCAAAAACGATAATGAAACATTTTTTATTCGAGCCTCGGCTTCCTCACAGAGATTGAGCGTAAGTGAAGTTGTTGGATATATAAAATCACATTGGAAGTCCTGATTTTCAATGGGACTTAATTCAATGATTTGAATACATTAAATTACTAATTCTATCTTATCCTGAACTCCTGAATGCTCATATTAGCTGCCTGAATACAAAAACTAAATATACTATCTTATAAAACTATAAGCGATAATATGCTTTTCCTTCTAAATATTCTCAATTAGTTGTCTCCATGGAATTCGCCTTAATTCATTACATTAAATAATTGTTCCAATTCTTTTTTAGTAATTGAGAAAAACAGTCCATCTGGATCAATAAGATATCTATTCAGTGTGCCAGGAAACAATATTTATTAAAATCTGTTTTCAACAAATTAATTCAGTATTTTTAATTTTTAAAACAATCTAAAATCCTATGAGCAATTTATCATCAACAGAAGCATTGGACCTTCTAAAAGAAGGGAATGCCAGATTCACAAGCGATAGACTTCAACACAATAAACAAGATTCAGAAAAAAGAACTCAATTAAGTCAAGGGCAACATCCATTTGCAATAATCCTGAGTTGTGCCGACAGCCGAGTGATACCCGAAGTAACCTTTGATACTGGCCTGGGGGAACTGTTTGTAGTACGAGTAGCCGGAAATATAGCAAACACCTCTTCCATAGCCAGTATAGAATATGCTGTTGCAAACCTGGATGTGAAGTTGATTGCTGTGATGGGTCATGAGAGTTGCGGTGCCGTAACAGCAGCCATAAATGGGGGAGATGCCGGGCCTAACTTAAACCATTTGATATCTATGATCGAGCCAGCTGTAGCTCAATCTGATAAAACCTCTGTAAATGAAGTTGTCAAGGAAAATGCCAGGATGAATGCCAAATTGCTGGTCGATAAATCTGAAATCATATCAAAAGCTGTAAATGAAAGAAATGTTAAAATAGTAAGTGCATATTATAACCTGGGGTCAGGAATTGTAGATTTCAATATTTAGATAGGTTTGTATACACGATTTACCATAACCAACATCAGGACCTATATTTATTTGATCAAGGAAGTAATCTTTGTGACCCTTTATAGTGTGTTGGTGTATATTCTCTATGAATACTATGGTCATCATCATATAACCATCTCTTTTTCGATTTCAGCGGTTATGGGAACCGCTATCGCAATTCTCCTTGGTTTCAGAACCAGTGCGGCTTATGAACGGTGGTGGGAGGCCCGAAAGATCTGGGGAGGTATCGTAAACGATAGCCGTACACTGATCCGACAGGCGAACGGATTTATTGACAGTGGAGAGCAAAAGGTAGAGGATGTCAGAAAAATGGCAAAATACCAGATAGCTTTTAATTATGCCCTCTCAACAAGTTTGCGTAAACTTCCTTTATCCAAGGAGGTCGAGAAAAATCTATCGGAAGTAGATTATTCGACAATTCACAACCAGTTAAATATACCAAATGCCATATTAAAGCTCATGGAGGATCATTTGGCAACCATATTCAAAAAAGGTAATATTAATGCTTATCATTTCGGGATAATGGATCAGACTTTAAAGGATATTTGTGATCATATGGGTAAATGCGAAAGGATAAAGAGCACAGTATTCCCGGTCCATTATGGTTTTTTCATACGGTTGTCAATAATAATCTTTGCTTTGTTGTTACCGCTTGAAATAGTAGAGTTTCTTGGTGTTTTAACTATACCTGTGACTTTCGTTACTATTATTTTTATTAGTGTGATTGAATCTATTGCCAATTATTTACAGGATCCATTTGAAAATAGAGCTGCGGATATCGGAATGACCACAATTTCCAGAACCATAGAGATTAATTTATTGCAGATGACCGGAGAAAAAAATGTTCCGAAAATTTTGCCCCCGGATAGTAAAGGGATTGTCTGGTAGTAAATCAACCAAATACCCAGCTTTCCAGAATTAAAAATATCTGAATGAATATTTGGAGAATGTAAATGCTATTAATGGATCAATTATTCAGGATATTATTCGACTGATCCATTACTTTTAATAATTTTTTTAAAACTCTTATCATCGAATCGGTATAACTCATCTTTATAGTCTTCCGGTTCAATTTTGATGATATCATTTAAAATACCGGTATTAATATCATAAACCCAACCATGAAGAATCGGATACTTTTCAGAAGTAGCCCATGCTCTTTGAATGATCCTACCCTTTGCAAGGTTAAGTACCTGCTCTTTCACATTGAGTTCTACCAGGCGCTCCTGCTTCTTTTCAAGGTCTGGGATGATATCTAATTCTTCACGATAAATTCGATAAACATCCTTAATATTTTTCAACCAGGCATCAATAAGGCCATAAGAATCCTGAGTTATAGCCGCCTTTATGGCACCACAACCATAATGCCCGCAAACAATAACATGCTTTACCCTCAATACTTCTAATGCATACTGTAATACACTCATTAAGTTCACATCAGTATTTACCACGATATTGGCGACATTCCTGTGAACAAACATTTCTCCTGGTTCTGAATTGGTAACTTCCAGGGCTGGCACCCTGCTGTCACTGCAACCGATCCAAAGAAATTCAGGTTGTTCGTTTTTAGCCAGGTCAGTGAAATAATCCTTATTAATGGATAATTTCTCAGATGCCCAGGCTTTGTTCTCAAGTAATAATTTCTCGTATGATTTCATGCTAATTGTTTTTTCTGAATAGGGGATGAGATGAACTTTTTCGCTTTTTCAACTCTACTTTTATATCTTTTAATTCTGCA
>CBDUCT010000010.1:0-21564 GCA_965365715.1 uncultured Cyclobacteriaceae bacterium
ATACACTCCTCTAAATATAATTTATATATACGGTTTTTTAAAAACTTTTGATATAAAGATAATATCGGACATATTTCAACCTCAAATGACCGCTAACGGACACTCTCGTTCGTTGCTGGACGATTAAAAGCGGATAAATAATTGATTTTTATAGTTTAAATGCATTTTTCAAATTGGCACGCTTGTTGGCATTAGAATGACTGGTCAGCAAAATATTTTTAGAATTATGACAATGGATAGGAAAATCAAGAAAAAGAAATGGACACTTAAGAGGATCTCCATTTATGCTTTCGGGTTGCTGTTTGTAGCTTTTATATTATGGAGTTTTCTTTTTGCTGATAAAAGATCAAAGGTCAAGATCGACGCTGAAAAGATTACTATAGGAACAGTTCAAAATGGAATATTCCAGGATTTTATACCAGTTACAGGAAGTGTCCTCCCAATCGAAACCCGTTTTTTAGATGCAATTGAAGGAGGTACTATTCAGGCTATTGAAAAGGAATCCGGAGAGATACTTAAAAAAGGTGATGTAATTATGAGGTTAACAAATACTTCACTTGAATTAAGCGTTTTGGCACAGGAAGCCTCTTTATATGAACAAATAAACAGGTCCTCAACAACCAGGCTTTCTTTAAACCAGAATGATCTGAACCAGCAGGCCCAGCTTGCCGAGATTGATTATCAGAGTGAACTTCTGAGACCTCAATATGAAAGGTATAAAACGTTATACAAAAAGAACCTGATATCAAAGAGGGAATTTGAAGAGGTTGAAGAAATGTATAAGTATAACATGAAAAGAAAAGAACTAACATATGCTTCATACAGGGCTGATTCACTTTCCAGGAGTTACCAGTTGAACCAGATCAATGCCTCTGAACGAAGAATGATGCAGAGTCTGGAAGGGGTTGGCCGAATTCTTGAGAACTTGGTTATCAGGGCTCCGATAGATGGTCAGTTGGCTGCGCCTGATCTTGAGTTGGGTCAATCAATTGTCCAGGGAGAGAGGGTTGGACAGATCGATGTCCTGGATAGTTTCAAAGTCAGGGTTCGTATTGATGAATTGTATCTGCCAAGAACTGAAAAGGGATTGTATGGGACATTTAATCTGGCAGGCGAGCAATATGAATTGGTAATAACAAAAATTTATCCTACTATTACTGAGGGTAGGTTTGAGGTCGATATGGAGTTTACCAAAGAACAGGCTCCGGGGATCAAAAGAGGCCAAAGTGTAAGAATACGCTTACAGCTGGGTAACTCTGAGGAAAGATTGCTACTTCCTGTGGGTGGATTCTATAAAGATACAGGTGGAAACTGGGTCTATGTGCTTGAAAAAGATGGGAGCCAAGCTGTCAGAAGGGATATCAGACTGGGCCGTAAGAACCCGGAATATTTTGAAGTAACCAGTGGCCTGGAAGCAGGTGACAGGGTAATAACCTCCTCCTACGATCATTTTGGAGATAATGAAGTGCTGCTATTAAAATAAAGAACTATAAATAAAACAATAAAACTATGATCAAATCGGTAAATCTTAAAAAGGTTTTTACAACAGACGAAGTTGAAACTACCGCACTCAACAATATTACCATGGAAATCAAAGAAGGTGAGTTTGTCGCTATAATGGGACCTTCCGGTTGTGGTAAATCCACGCTTCTGAATATCCTTGGTTTGCTGGATAATCCTTCTGATGGAGAGTATTTTTTTGGAGAAAGTGAAGTGTCTCATTATTCAGAAAGACAAAGAGCACAGTTAAGAAAAGGATCAATTGGCTTTGTTTTTCAGAGCTTTAACCTGATTGATGAATTAACGGTATTTGAAAATGTTGAACTGCCTTTGTTATATCTTAAAGTACCATCCAAAGACAGGAAAAAGACCGTTGAGGAAGTGCTTGAAAGAATGAATATTATGCACCGAAGAAACCATTTTCCACAGCAGTTGTCAGGTGGTCAGCAGCAAAGGGTTGCTATTTCAAGAGCAATAGTTGCCAAGCCTAAAGTGATTCTTGCGGATGAGCCGACCGGTAACCTGGACTCTGCCAACGGAGAAGAAGTTATGAAATTACTGGCTGAATTGAATGAGGAAGGCACTACCATAATCATGGTGACACACTCACCATACGATGCAAACTATTCACACAGAATAATTAACCTGTTTGACGGTAAGATCGTGACGGAAAACATAAAAGAGCAATTCCACATATAATAAATAGTAAAGAATCAATTAAAAAAGGGAAACTATCTAAAGCTTCCCTTTTTTATTTTATAAGTATGCTTCCTGCTGTGCTATTTTGACTGGTTCATGAGATCCTCAATTTCCTCAACCTCAACAGGGATATTGGCCATCAAGTCATGAATTCCATCCTTTTTAATGACTACATCATTTTCAATACGGATCCCCAGGTTTTCTTCCCGGATGTAAATTCCGGGCTCAACCGTAAACAGCATGTTTTCCTCAAACTTCCTGAAATGACTGCCCACATCGTGAACATCCAGGCCAAGGTGATGAGAAGTGCCATGCATGAAATATTTCTTATAAGCCGGTTTATCGGGATCCTGGTTCTTTATATCCGTTTTGTCGATCAGTCCCAGGCCCAATAACTCAGATTCCATTAATTTCCCAACTTCTTTATGATATTCAGGGATCACATTTCCAGGTCTTAACAACTCGTAGGCAGCCCTTTTAACCCTTAGTACCGCGTTATATACATCCTTCTGTCTGGGTGTAAATCGCCCGTTTACCGGAATCGACCGGGTCAGATCCGCATTATAATTAGCGTATTCAGCGCCTACATCCATCAGCAGAACATCACCATCCTTACACCGGTCCTTGTTTTCAATGTAGTGGAGAACACAGGCATTAAATCCGGAGGCAATGATTGGCGTATAGGCAAATCCTTTTGATTTACGGCGTACAAATTCATGAATAAATTCAGCTTCTATTTCGTATTCGTATACCCCTGGCTGAACGAATTCCAGGACCCTGCGGAAACCTATTTCCGTTATGTCACATGCAATCTGAAGCAACTCAATTTCAACTTCAGATTTTATCATTCTAAGATTATAAACTAGAGGCGCTACCCGGTGATAGTTATGTAATGGGAATTTCTCTTTACACCATTTTATAAACCGCATATCACGGGTTTCAACTTCCAGTAAAGGCCTTCGGGTATGCTCATTCGTATTCAGATATACATTATCAGCTTCGGTCATCAATGTGTTAAATGTGGTTTCAAATTCAGAAAGCCATTTGATATTTTTAATGCCAGAAGTTTCCCTTGCTTCTTCCTTGGTATATTTATGGCCCTCCCAGATTGCGATCTCATCATTAGTTTCCCTGAGAAACAGGATCTCCCGCATACTCTCATCAGGAAAATCAGGGCATAGAACAAGAATAGACTCTTCCTGGTCAATTCCGGATAAATAAAAAATGTCACTGTTTTGCCTGAAGACCATGGTCCCGTCGGCATTGGTAGGCTGAATATCATTAGAATTAAAAACGGCTATGGATCCGGGTATTAATTCATCTACTAGATTTTTTCTGTTCAGAATAAAAAGTGAGTTGTTAATGGGTGCGTATTTCATTTGTTCAAAAATTATTTTTCAGTGTAATATTAATAATATTTTCAATCCTTTGGATTAAATAATTGAAATATAAAATATGTAGAATAGATTTGACTTCAGGTGAAATTAATAATTGCTATTTTTGCCAGTTATCAGGAAGAATATGGATTATCAGGTACATAAATTTGAGAATGATATAAGGCTTGTTCACAAACAGGTAAATAATACCAGGGTGATCCACTGTGGGTATGCTGTAGATATTGGAAGCCGGGATGAAGATATCGACCAGCTTGGCATTGCTCATTTCTGGGAGCACATGGCATTTAAAGGCACACAAAAAAGAAAAGCATACCATATAATAAGCCGGTTGGATTCAGTAGGAGGGGAGCTAAACGCTTTTACTACAAAAGAGAAAGTATTCTTTTATGCCAGTGTTCTGAGCGAGCATTTTGATATGGCTGTTGAACTTCTGACCGACATTGCATTTTATTCCATCTTCCCGGAGAAACAGGTAGAAAAAGAGCGAATTGTCATTCTCGATGAAATGGCTATGTACCTGGATAATCCAGATGATGCCATTCAGGATGACTTCGACAAGGTCGTTTTTGGGAACCATCCTCTCGGGCATAATATTCTGGGGACTACGGAAACTATGAATTCCATACAGAAAAAGGATTTCCTGACCTTCATTAATGATAACCTGAATAATAATAAAATTGTCTTTTCTGTTGTTGGCCCTAGATCATTTAAGCAAACATTAAAGACCTCAAGTAAATATATCCAGAAGATTCCCGATCATTTTTCTGATAAACCACGATTAACTCCTTCCCCGGAAAAGGGTCAGAGAATTACTGAAGATAAAAGCTTTGGCAGGGCATACTGCGCAATAGGAAAGGAGGCCTATTCGGTAAAGGATCTGGATAGAATTCCTTTTTTTATGTTAACCAATATTCTCGGAGGCCCGGCCATGAATTCGAGGTTAAATCTATCCCTGAGGGAGAAATACGGATTTGTTTATTCTGTGGATGCGTCATACACATCGTATTCAGACACAGGTTTGTTTGGAATTTACTTTGGTACGGAGAAGAAATATCTGAATAGAAGTATTAAAATTGTACTTGCAGAACTGAAAAAGCTCAGAGAGAAGAAAATGGGTTCATTACAATTGCACCGGGCGAAACAACAAATCAAAGGACAATTGGCAATATCCGAGGAAAACAATACCAATGTGATGCTCATGATGGGACGTAGCTTGATCGATCTTGACCGGGTGGATCCGCTGGATTTAGTTTTCAGGCAGGTTGACGAGCAGACATCGGCCTCCTTGTGCCGGATCGCAGAAGAAATGCTGTGTGAAGACCAGTTAAATTATCTGATATTTAATCCTGCGGAAAATGGAAATTATAAATGAGAAAATTCAGGAATATGCTGAATTGTTTTCTTCTGAAGAACCTGAGGTATTGTCTGAACTGAACCGGGAAACCTATGTTAATCATTTGTTCCCGAGGATGTTAAGCGGGCGTCACCAGGGCAGGTTTCTATCAATGATATCAAAAATGATGAAACCGGAAAGAATATTGGAGATTGGTACATATACCGGATATTCGGCTCTTTGCCTGGCTGAAGGGCTCACGGATGACGGTATTTTGCATACTATTGAATTAAATAATGAGAATGAGGATATAATCAGGAAATATATAGATAAAACCGAAAACACGAATAAGATCAAATTGCATTTTGGCGAGGCTTTGCATATTATCCCTGGTATTGACGAAACCTTTGATATTGTATTTTTGGATGCAGACAAGGAAAGTTATGTCGAGTACTTTCACCTGGTTATAGATAAACTCCGGCCTGGAGGGGTGATCCTGGCAGACAATGCTTTATGGGATGGCAAGGTTCTTGATCGAAAATTAAAAGACAAGGAAAGTGTAGGGATAAGGGAGTTTAATGAATATATAAAGAATGATACGCGTCTTGATCATGTTCTTTTAACGATTCGGGATGGGATCATGATTATTCGTAAAAAGTAAAATCATGCCTATTAATATCAGTGTAATGAAAATATTTAAAGTCAGCTTTGTAGTGGCACTTTCAATGTTCATTTCAGCAGTGTATGCACAGGGGCCGCGTGTGCCTTCTGTAATTGAATTTGCTGGAATGAAATTAAAACTACATAATCATGTCCGCCAGGAAATACAGGATGAGGTCAATGCGCTACATCGGAGTCCAAGGTATTTCAACATAAAGCTTGACAGGGTAAATCTTTATTTTCCGATTATTGAAAGGGTTTTAGCCGAAGAAAATGTGCCGGACGATTTTAAATACCTGGTCATCCAGGAATCTGCCCTGATATCTGACGCCGTTTCTACCTCTAATGCTGTAGGCTTCTGGCAGTTTAAGATTCCTTCGGCAAAAGAAGTGGGATTAAAAATTGACGGGAATGTAGATGAGCGTTTGAATATAACAGCATCAACGCATGGGGCTGCCAAATACCTCAAACGAAATAATTTCTATTTCAATAACTGGGTATATGCCTTGATCGCCTATCAGGCCGGTGTTGGCGGTGCGAATTCAATTGTAAATGATAAGTATTTCGGGGCAAATAAGATGGATCTGAACCGGAAGACATACTGGTATGTCATTAAATTTCTTGCCCACAAAGTAGCATTTGAAAACTATGTCGGGCAGGGAAGCAATAAGAGGCTTTATGAATATACTGATGGTGGTGGTCAGAGTTTAAAGCAGATCGCATCCAGCCTGGGTGTGGATTATAATGAACTCAGGAATTACAATAAATGGTTAAAAAGAGGTAAAGTTCCGGAAGACAAGCTTTACTGGGTGATAATTCCCGGATTATCTTCCCCACCAGTTCAGACGGTTAAAGCTACTTCACAGGTTATAAAATCAGAGGATATTGCATTTGTATCTCCAAACAGTGACCTGTATCCTAAGATCAAGGTGGGTAGCGGTGATTCCAGGATAGTTAAGGTAAATGGCATTCCTGGTGTGATTGCCAACGATGGAGATGACCTGAAGACCCTGGCCTTGATCGGTGGAATTGAATTGTCCAAATTCCTTAGGGTAAACGAAATGGATATATCTCATCCTGTAGTTGCGGGAAGCGTTTATTATTATAAGTCGAAAAAAGGCAAAGCCAGAGAGCATTACCATACTGTTATGCCGGGAGAAGATCTGTGGTTTATTTCCCAGAAATATGGTGTTAAGATCCATAAACTGGTTCAGAAGAATCGCCTGGAAAATGAAGAAGATATTGAACCCGGTCTTGTCCTGTGGTTAAGATATATCAGATCCGCTGATCAACCTGTTGAATATGTGAAAATACCGGATCCCGAACCTACAATAGCAGCTTCAATGGCTGCAGTGGATCCTGAGATTGTACAGGAAGAAGTAGCGAACCTGTTACCGGAAGATGATGAAGACCCTGAGACAGTGGATGATTACTCCCAGATTATAGAAGAAAAAGAATCCCAGCCGGATGAAATTATTACTGAGGAAAATCGTTATGATGATGAAGTGAAGGAAGAAAATCTGACAGTTGAAGAACTGGAAGAGCTCGACAGGGAGAAAGTGCCCCTGTTCCATATTGTTGAAGCCGGGGAAACGATTTATGCAATATCGAGGAAGTATAATATATCAATCGATGAGATTTATCGCATAAATGAACTTTCTTCGGAAGATAAGATAGGAATTGGACAGAAAATATATCTGGATGACCCTTTTGAGAGGATGAATGAGCCTGTTATAGAAAATTCAGGCGAAGATTCTTACATCAACTATACGGTAAAAAAGGGAGATACCATGTACAGTATATCAAAACAACATAATGCAAGCATTGAAGATATATTAGAATGGAATAATAAAGCCGATTATAACCTCAAAGAGGGAGAAATATTAAGGATAAAAGCGAAAAAGTAACCTCAGCTAAATTGACTATTGAAGGATAATATTACATGCATACGAAAATGTAAAGTTTTGATTATTATAGCGCGTAATTTAATATAATTTTGCTATTGTGAGTTTTTAAATTTTAAATTGATTTAATATAATTTTTTTTAGTTTTTATTCAGAACTTACTTTATTATTGTGAAATAAATCGAATATTTAGATGGCAAGAGATACCGGGCACATAGATTTGGTCATGTTGGTTGATGATAACGATACTGATAACTTCATAAGCAGGAGAATTATTGAAATTACCAAGTTTGCGGGCGATGTTGTAATTAAAAATTCAGGGAAGAGTGCATTGGAATATCTTGAAGATCATAAAACAAATCATGAAAGACTTCCGGATCTGATATTTCTGGACATAAACATGCCGATCGTTGACGGATTTGTATTTTTATATGAATTTGAAAAATTCGACTATTCGATTAAAGACAAGTGTAAAGTAATCATTCTTTCTTCTTCAGATAATAAGCGCGATATTGATAAGATCGTTAACAATGATCACGTTATTAAGTTTATTACTAAACCGCTTACGGAAATTGCACTTGAAGAAGTCTCTCAGATCGTATAACTTATCTGTGGCTGTTTTTCTATATTGGCTCCGATAATTCCTCTTTTTATCCGGACTAAGTTTCTTCCTAAAATACCTTTTTATTGTTGAACAATACCATTATATTCAATTGAATGTAATTGAATAAATATGAAAAGGTTTGGATTTTTAATATCAATATTTGTTTTATTTTTTCCCCAATTCCTTTCCGCCCAGGGGGGGCTGCAGGACAGCATCAAAACCCAGTATGATACCATCAGTTTCTGGACCCGAACTGCTGAATTAGGCGCCACCTTTAAACAGATCGGACTAAAGAACTGGGTACAGGGGGGGGCAGAGCTGATCTCCTTGAACCTGACCGGTAAACTCAGGGCAAGAAAAGAGAAAGAAAGGTATATCTGGCAGAATTTGTTCGAGGCAACCTATACTCTGACAAAGCAGGGAGAACAGAAGCGGATCCGGGCGAATACAGATGATTGGCGGATCATTACAAGATACAACTGGAAACTGGAAAACAACTGGGCGATTTCCACTGGTATCACTATAAATTCTCAATTCGGTCCTTTATATAAAGTAAGCGTTGATCCGGATACTGATGAGGAGGTAGCTACCCTGACAAGTGATATTCTGGCTCCCGGGTTTATCTGGCCATCCTTTGGTTTTACCAAAATGAAAAAAGAAATATGGATGGTATCGCTTATGCCTGTAACAGGTAAAATCGTGACTGTTTTGAATGATTCCCTGTCAGATGCCGGTGCTTTTGGTGTGGATCCTGGAGATAAATTCAGCATAGAAGCCGGATTTGGGATAGATGCCTGGATAAAGACAGAAATATTCAAGAATATGTCCATTGAATCAGACCTGAACATATTCTCCCACTATTATGATATGCTGCACACCGATGTGAGGTGGAATTTTACCATGCGTTTTAAAGTCAACAAGTTCTTCTCAGCTTTTTATCAAAACAATCTGATTTACGATTATAATATCGTCGACAAAGTGCAGTTCAAATATACCATCAGTCTTGGATTTGCCTATGATATTACCTGGTGATTCCTAGAACTCCGTATCCAGGCCAAATATATTTTTAAGTTTTATAAGGTTGGGATTCTTTTTGGCCAGGTGATTGAATTTATCAGTGTTGGTATATATTTTTTCGGATTTTTTCACTTTTTTCAGGGTAGTGTCGATTTTTATCTGATCATTCTCCAGGTTATCCCTTAAATGTTTTAACAGATCAGTCTTAAATCGTACCAGAATATCCTGTTCGATAGTATTACTTATATGAATCGTAATCGTATGATCATCGATGAGTTCGAAATCCTGGGTCATTAAATTGTATTCATTATCCTTTCCTTCCTTTTTCAGTTGTGATCCGAAGGATTCCCATTCTTTTTTCAATTGATCCTCTGAAAATGTATTCTGACGTTCGTCGTCTTTTTTGATTTTCTGTTCTTTTTCAATTTTTTTAGCGGGAACCGGCTGACCCGTTCTGCTTTTAAGTTCATTGATATCCGGGATGCTTACCGTTTTTTTGGCTACTTTTTTCGCTTTTTCAGTGAGATCCGGTTTTTTAGTTTCATTTATAGCTTCGTCATCTTTTACATGATCTGTTTTATCAGGGCTTATCGTTGTGACTTCTGCTAATTCTTTTGAAGATTTTTCAGGTTTAACAACCTCTTCTTCCGTAATTTCAATTTTGTCACCCTCTTTAACAATTGCTTCAGGTTTAACAACCTCTCCTTCAGCAGTTTCTCTTTTGTCACCCACTCTGACTGCAGGCTCTGATAAACCTTCGGCTTTTTCTGCCATTCCCGGTTTTCCAGTTTCTTTATCATTAGCTACTGGTTTGTGAACTTCCCGGTCCTTAGATTCTGGCATGCCCGATTCGCGAACCTCAGATTCCTTTGTACCTTTCCCACGAACTTCAGTTTCTGGTTTACCAGCTTCCTGAATACCAGCATCTGATTCACCAACCTCTTGATCTATAACTTTAGATTTTCCAGCCTTTTGTTCAGCATCTCTAGGTTTATTATTTCCCAGATCTTTAACTTCTCCTCTTCCAGTCTCCAGAATGGCATCTTTTCTGGTACCCGGTTTCTGTTCTACTGGTGAGGGTTCCCCTGCCTTTTGTACTTCAGATTCTTTTTTATCTGCTCTTGATACTAACTGAACATCTTTTTCAATAGCTTTAACCTCATGTTTTACCTCAGGCTGTTTTTTTTTTTGCTCCTGAACAGGAGAGGAGGGCAGGTCTTTTAATTTCAGCGCTGATTTCAGATACGCCATTTTCATCAGGGCGATCTCAACGTGCAGCCTCTGGTTTTTACTTCCCTTATAATAAATATCACATTGATTTGTGATGTTCAAAGCTGAAAGAAGAAAGCCCTTATTGGCCACTTTACTCTGTTCAAGGTATCTTGATTTTACATTTTCTGAAACTTCCAGCAAGTTGATGGTTTCCGTATCCTGGCTGATCAGCAGATTCCTGAAATGCTCAGCCAAACCCACTATGAAATTCTGCCCGTCAAATCCCTTTTTAAGAATATCGTTGAGGATGGTTAATGTTTTTGAAAGATTTTCCTGGAGCAGGTTTGCAGTTATCTCAAAATAATAGTCGTAATCAAGAATATGGAGGTTTTTCGCTGTATCCTTATAGGTTATTTTATTCCCGGAGGTATAAGTAACGATCAGGTCGAACAGAGATAAGGCATCCCGTAGTGCACCATCCGCCTTTTGAGCAAGAAGATGTAATGCTTCGTGTTCTGCTTCTATATTTTCTTTCTGGGCAATATTTTCAAGCCTCTCTGTGATATCTGATATCTGAATTCTATTGAAATCAAAGATCTGGCACCTGGATAGAATGGTTGGGATCACTTTATGCTTTTCTGTGGTGGCCAGTATGAATATGGCATAGGAGGGAGGTTCTTCAAGTGTTTTTAAGAAAGCATTGAAGGCCTGATTGGACAGCATATGAACCTCATCAATGATATACACCTTATATCTGCCGTATTGCGGTGGATAACGGACCTGATCGATAAGGTTGCGTATGTCGTCAACAGAATTGTTAGAGGCTGCATCCAGTTCATAGATATTCAGAGCAGTGGATGATCCCTGATCACTCTGCTGGTCGAAACCATTGATCATATTGGCGACGATTCTCGCACAGGTTGTTTTTCCAACACCTCTGGGACCACAGAACAAGAGCGCCTGAGCCAGCTGATCCTGTTTGATCGCATTTGTCAGGGTCGTGGTAATATGATCCTGTCCAACAACTTCTTCAAATCCTGTTGGCCGGTACTTCCTGGCAGATACGATATAATTTCCCATTCCTGAAAGATAAACACTACAAAAGTAACCACCAACACGTGATGAAAAAAATCCTGGGGAAATAGTTATATAAATAATAATTCGGCTGCGAACTTTTATTGATTAAATATCGTTCTTAGTTTTGTAGACACATTGGGGCCGACTGGATTTGACAGTAGGTGTGAATCAAGTGTAAGCATGTCGGGTGTTGTTAGTATTACCTGTATAAAAAACTATCACAATCGTAAATGGCGAAAATAATTACGCCTTAGCAGCTTAAAAAATAGTTGCTATGTCTCGTTAGCGCCTCGCCTTGCCGCGCTGACAATGAGGCATCGATACGCAGGGCTAGCGGTTACAGGGCTGTGATGTAAACGCGAATACAACCGCAGCTACGGAAATTTCATAGGCAGGTCTGGTGCCTTGGTTTTTCCCGACAATATAAACCGGACTAAGCATGTAGAAAGCATTTTGGTTTCCTTATCTGGACCGGGGTTCGATTCCCCGCGGCTCCACCTTCGCTCACTGAAGTGAGCTTCGGTGGACGCCGTCCACTGAAGTTCACGAAGGTGAGTAATACTTCTGAAAGTTTGTATCAGGGATGTACGAACCTACATTAAGAGAAAATTCGATACTCTCATACTATATTTTTTAAACTACCATTTGTAAATAGAAATCTGCTATGTGGTACGTTTATCTAATAAAATGCCGTGATAATACTTATTACACCGGATGCACAAATAATGTATACAAGCGATTTGAATGGCACACCAAAGGATATGTTCATTCTACAAAGGATAAACGACCTTTAGAATTGGTTACTTATCTTGCATTTAATGATAGGAACAGAGCATATAAATTCGAGAAATACTTAAAATCCGGGTCGGGAATTGCTTTTAGAAATAAGAGATTAATCTAATTATCCGTACTTATAACACTCCCTTTCTAATAGTCGTTCGTTTCGCCGCGGGGAATCAATCGCTACAGGCCAGCCCCTCACTAAAAATGTCCACTGGACATTTTCTTGACGTTCGGTCCCCAATGCGGCTCCACCTTAAGCTTAATTAAAGTAAATAAATATACAGTTTATAGTGTTGGGGAATTTATGGGGTGTTATAATAGATTTTTATTTCGGAGATTAGTTAATCCAGTTCATCTATGCCAACCCCACTGAAATCATTTAAATAACATTTGGATTGGTTTATTTCTAGTTTTAGTATAAACATAATCTTAGAAAGTGTTAACCTAAGTCAGCTGTATATTAATGGAGGAAAATCCGGAATATAAAAAGCGTTAAGGGTAATTTTGGTAAAGAAAGAATCATGGCCGATTTTTATGCTTCACTGGAGATTTATGTTGCAGTAAATTGGCTGCAGTAATTCCAAAGACTTAATACTTAAACGAAAAAACTTATAGAATGAGCAAGATCAAAGTATTTATATCCCTGTTATTAGTAACAATGTTAACTTTCTCATGCACAAATTCAGGCAAAGAAGAAAAGACATTAGCTAAATCAGATCCGCAATTATCTTATAAACATTATGAAGCAAATCCAACCGATCTGGTCATATCAAGAGCGGATTATCATGATAAATTGTATGGATTCTGGTTAGCACAGTGCATTGCCAACTGGACTGGCCTGGTCACTGAAATGGATAAAATTGGAAATATCGGTGAGCCTAAAACGGGGGATTTCTACACAAGAGATGACTGGGGGCAACCTGATCATCCCAGCATTTGGGCTGCGGGCGTTCCAAGTGATTTGTCTCCAACAATTGATTTTGTTTTCCGCGATACAACAGAGATCTGGGGAGCGGATGACGATACGGATATCGAATACATGTACCAGTATTTGATGTATACCAATAAGACTTCTGTATTGAGTGGGGAACAAATCCGGGATGGTTGGTTGAAATATATTATGGCCGAAGAGGAAAACTATTTATGGGTTTCCAATCAAAAAGCATTTGAACTTATGAAGGAAGGGATGGTACCCCCCGAGACAAGTGATCCTGATAACAATCCGGAATATGAAATGATTGATGCACAGCTGACTACAGAGATCTTTGGCTTTTTTGCGCCCTCAAGACCGGATGTAGCTTTAAAAATGGCGCATTTGCCAATTCGAACTACAGCACGGGAAAATGCAGCATGGATCTCGGAGTTTTATGTGATTATGTATTCCCTGGCTTCAAAGGTAGATGAGAATCTATCCATGAAAAAGAAGATTTTCTGGATGGCCACTGAAGCGCGTAAACGATTGCCTGCAGATTCATATTCATCTAAAATGTATGATTTTGTTTTGAGTAAATATCAGGAAGGAGTCCCCTGGGAGCAGGCAAGAGATGCCGTTTACGAAAGGTATCAGGTAAACCAGGAGGATGGGTATGACATTACTTCCAGGGAATTGTATTGTAATGGTTGTTTTGCCGCCGGGATCAACTATGCCGCAAGCCTGGTGAGTCTGTTTTATGGAGAAGGAGATTTAAAGGAAACAATTAAAATCGGCGCATTGGCAGGATGGGATTCAGATAATCCTACGGCTACATGGGGAGGTTTGCTGGGATTTATGTATGGGAAAAATGGTGTAGAGAATGCATTTGGCAAAGAATTTTCTGATAAATTCAATATTCATCGCACCAGGCAGAACTTCCCGGGTGACGGTATAGACACTTTTGATGCTATGGCAGAAACTGGCATTTTTATCATTGACCGGGTCGTGCAGGAAGAAATGGGAGGGGGTGTAGATCTTGAAAAAAATGTCTGGTATATACCGGATCTTGGATTAGGAATTATACCGGCTGGAAATTGATTCAACTAAAATAAAAGGCTTTAAAAACAGAGTAAGTGAAATAATAATCGAAAAAAGAAAATTATCTTTAAACAGACTGGATATTAACTAAACCGGTATGTCTATCTGTGGGTGAACCGTTAGCAACTTTATTTAGGAGTGATTGTAGATATTACTTAAAAATTTAAAAAATAAACCGCAGAAAATGCGATATTTTAGCGGGGAGAACACTTATTAATTGTATTAACAAAATTTAAAATATGTATACGGAAAGCACTTATAAGCTAAAAGCAATGGCACTTTGGACTCGATTTGAAACGATGCTCTTTCTTGCCATAGGTATTGTCTGGGTATGCTCTTTTTATTTCCTGGATTTAAATTGGCTTAGGATACCCTGGACTCCATTGGCACTTATTGGTACAGCGGTTGCTTTTGTGATTGGTTTCCAAAACAATGCCGCTTATGGCCGAATATGGGAAGCCCGTAAAATTTGGGGCGGGATCGTGAATACTTCACGCACTTTTGGTGTTTTTGTCCAAGACATGGTAACGAATGAACATACACAGCAAATAATCAGTAATGAAGAACTTCGCTCAGAAAGGAAAACCCTCATCTACCGTCACATAGCATGGATGACTGCCTTACGCCATACCATGCGTAAATTAAAACCATGGGAAATTACCTCAAGTAGCCGAACAAATTCCGAATGGGGAATAAAACCACCTGAAAGAGAAGCGATACTTGAGGAAGATTTAATACCATACCTTGCAGCAAATGATTTAGATTATATTTCCGATAAGGACAACAAGCCAACGGCCATTTTATACTTGCAATCTCATCAGTTACGAGTTTTAAAAGAGAAAGGCATTATTTGGGAGTTTGCTTTTCTGGAATTAGAGGGGCAAATCAAGGATTTATTTACATTGCAAGGCAAGAGTGAACGCATTAAAAACTTTCCTTATCCTAGGCAATTCGCAACCCTCAATCACTACTTTATGTGGGTTTTCATCCTTTTACTTCCTTTGGCACTCATACCTCAATTTGCTGATATTGGTAAGAATTTTGCAGATGCATATCCTTTAATCGCGAAATTTTTCATCTGGTTTTCCACCCCATTCTATGTAGCTGTGGCCTGGGTTTTTCATACAATGGAAAGAATTGGCAGAACGGGAGATAATCCTTTTGAGGGCACTGCAAATGATGTCCCTATCTCTACCATTGCCAGAGGAATTGAAATTGACCTCAGGCAAAATATAGGAGAAACTAAAGATGAAATCCCGGATCAATTTCCTGCTGATTACAATGTTCAATTTTAGGATCTTTTGTTACTAAAATGAAAAGTTGGAAAACGTAATTAATAAATTAAAGGAGTAATAGAAAAATACTATTCCAACAATCCGGATAATAAAGCTGCACCTGCAATTTTAGAAATATTTATGGAATAGTTTAAGAAAATCACGAATTACTAATCGTTGAGCTACAAACAAATTAATTAATTACACGTATAAATTTATATATATTAACACGTATTACATTAAATTTACACGTGTAATCATAAAATAATAATACGTATATGATCGCTAAACTAACATTAACTCTCGAGAAAAATGTGATATCTGAGGCTAAGGAATATGCGAAACAAAAAGGCATTAGTCTTTCCGAATTGGTCGAAAATTACTTCGTATTACTCACAAAGGCATCAAAATCAGGAGAAATGGAGTTATCATCGACCGTTAAATCACTTAAGGGTTCATTTAATGCCCCTGAAGATTTTGATTATAAAACCGTTCTCCAGGAAGAAATCATAAAGAAACATCTATGAAACCATCCATTTTTATAGACACGGATGAAGTACTCGATTTTCTTCTTAATCGGGAACCTTATTCTACTTTCACATCAATAGTTTTTACACTGAGTGAGCAGAATAAGATTACTACTTACATATCTCCTCTTACCATTAGTAATTGTTACTATATACTCAGGAAACTTGCCAGTCATAAGAAAGTGATTAACAGCCTTCAGAAACTACTGATAATAACAAATATCACAAGTATTAGCAAGCAGGATGTTATCCTTGCTTTAAACTCAAAATTCAATGATCTCGAAGATGCTTTGCAACACTTCAGTGCTATCAGCCATTCAAAAATTGATGTAATTCTCACCAGAAATATTAAAGACTATAAATATAGTGAGGTTCCTGTCATGACACCCGAAACCTACTTGAAAGCCAGGCTAATGGATTCCAATACGTAAAATCCGGAACTTCTTTTTGACATAGATCATTGGTAGCTGGGAACATAAGAATCATTTCAAATTTTATATATCCGGGTTTAATCTATCACTACAAAATCCGTCCATTCAAGACTTTCAAAAATTGCAGCTCCACCGCCAGACTCGGGTTTCAGAAATGAATCTTCTACCAGGTATGAAGCCAGTTCTGTGGCAAGGTCTTTATATGGCCCAAATAGTTGTTTTACGATGTCCTGTTCCTGTCCTCCGGTAGGCCAGAATCTTTCCCTCGCCTCAACTGATTCAATGGCATAAATGGTGATGAATGTGTTTTTATCTTCTCCATTCACTGCTTTATAATATAAAAGATTCATATCATGAACCAGGTTGCCCACGGTTGGATGCAATCGCTCTGTTACAAACTTCTCATAGTCCTTTTTCTTTTCCGGTTTAACCTTCATATAATGGATGCCTAAAATCTCGACCGATGGAAGGGGTGTGATCCGGTCACCACCTAGTAGTTGGTATTCGGTATATGCATCCGGGTTCTTCAGGAAATTGGAGGGTGGTTTAGAAAGATCTCCTGCCACCGAAGCTACCGACTTATCTGCAAACGGACTTCCATTGCCAAGTTTCTCAGGGATTTCTTTACCAGAAGCCATACAGATCGTCAATAGCTCCCCATTTCGATCACCACGGTCTGCTTTTAATAAATACATACTGGCTCCTGGAGAGTTGCTATTCCAAGAAGGTACAAGCTCAGTTAACATATACGATTCATAAACAAGGGGATCAACATCTTTTTTAAGGGGTGATGTGCTGATGAATATAGTTTCACCTAGAGGTATGCCCTGGCCAAGGGCGACTATACCAATAAAAAATAGGATTATAAGTGCCAAAGTAGTTTTACGTGTATTCATGATTTCTATATTGGAAGTTTTAGTATAATCTTTTTGAAAATCTTCAGATCAGAACTTGTATTTTGATTGCTGCTATTCGAATCCATAATAAATATAAATATTTTAATGGCATCTTAATAGGGATATGCATAGTTTGAAGATCTAATCAATGTTTAAGGTGTATAAATTCCCTCAACTGTTCATAATGAATTCCCGGCCTGGACCTAAACCACTCAGTTTTCTGGAGGAGTCGCAGATTTAAGCGGTTCAATATGGGATAGGAACATTTGATATCAATTCCATTCCAAATCTGATCTTGTCTTCCAGTATTTTTCGGGTGATTCTGCCAGTTGATCCAGTTTTTCGATTTCGGTTGGATCCAATTTGATTTTTAAAGCCCCAAGATTGGATTCCAGATGTGATTTTTGTGCTGCTCCACTCAATACAACTGAGATCCAGGATTGGTTCAGAATATAAGCTATAGCGATGGCATCGACTCCGGCATGATGTGATTCGGCGATTCCGGAGATCACTTTGAACTTTTCCTGAAAATCAGGAGCTGTATTTCTCGTGGTCAACCTTCCGTTCGCAAGGGCTTCTTTTACTATGATCCCATATCCTGCCTTTACAGCTTTTGAAATAGAGTCAGTCGTTGACCTTTCCAGGATATTCCACGTGATCTGAACGGATTGAAACAACTGTTTGCCTGAGGATTTGATCTCCAACGATCTTTCTAGTGTTTCTGCCTGGCTGGCACCACTCAGTGATAATCCAACGATCAGTCCATTTTCCCTCAATTCCCACAGATAATCAAGTACCTGGTTGTTTTCAAGCACACCACTTTCCATTGATGATGAATGAATGTGGTAAATATCCGGTTTACGATGCAGTGTGTTGAGGGTCTCCTGCCACTGGCGCTTTAAAACGTTTATGGAATGTTCCTTGATCTCATGATGTTCAGCGCGTACTTTCCAATCCGCTGTATAAGTATACCCCCATTTTGATCCGACGGCGATATCCTTGTGATTGCCCGCCCAGTTGGCCAGGAACTCTTCCGCTTTGCCATAACTTCGGGCGGCATCAAAGTATCTTATCCCCTTATTATAGGCTAGTTCCATTATCTGATAAGCATGTGATTCCATTGACTCCTGATCATAATTATGATTCAGGTCACCAGCGTGGCCGAGGTTGATATATCCCGGTCGTCCCAAAGCCGCGAGTCCGAGACCTATCTTAGTAACCAGGAGCGGTGTATTCCCGAATTGTTTGAGTTCCATAATTCAGATGTAATCTATTCCAGGCCTGGATATACAGGATTGCTAATTGTTCAGGGCCTTTGATTTATAAGATTCGAGTAAGCTTCTCATTTTATGCAATTCTTCCTGGTAATCAGCCTTATAAGCCAGGTTCTCAAGTTCTTCAGGATCGTTTACATGATCGTATAATTCTTCGTTCTTCTGTTCTGAAGAATCACTCCAGCGCGTATACCGCCATTCTTTTGTACGTATCGAAGCAGAATTACCCCTGTTTGTAACAGTATATGCAATGGATTCCTTCTCCATCGGCTTACCTTCCATAATATACCGGCCATAACTTTTACCCTGCAATATTTCAGGTTGTTTATCAGATAAACCACATAGTTCCGTTAATGTTGGATATAGATCTATCAGTTCAGTTACTGTTTCACAGATTTCACCATGATTCTTTTTGTTGCCGGGATATGAAATGATCATTGGAACCCGGACAGATCCTTCCCAGAGACTGACTTTTGACCAGCAGTCATGTTCGCCAAGATTATACCCGTGATCAGATATAAACACGACAATGGTGTTATCTTTCAGGTTTAATCTGTCCAGGGTTTGCATTAATCTACCAACTTGTTGATCCATAAAACGAATACTGGCCATATATCCAGAGATGGTCTGCTTTTTCTGGAGGTCATTCATTTTCCAGATGTTGCTATTACGCCTTTTCAAAGCCATCTCTGGGACATCTTCATCTATTATTACTTCGGGAATTTTCATTTCATGATCAGGATAGGGGATATAACAGTTTTCAGGAGCTATTAATGGTACATGAGGCCGAACCAGACCAACAGCAAGGAAAAACGGGGATTGAGCTTTAAGCTTAATCTTATTTGTAGCATCTCTTGCTACTTGTCCTGCACGGCTTTCCAGAATCGCAATAGCCTGACTTGTGGCAATATAATCCGTTTGAGTATATTCAGTCCCGTCCTGCAAGATCATGCGGGAGAAATTGCTACCGTAGTGCAGATTTCCGGGTGATAACAGCTCAAGTTTCCCCGGGCTCAAGGTTTCAGGCCCCAGCACATTGTAAGAAAAATCCCAGGAATCCGGATCATCATCCCCGGCTTCTCCTCGTTCGATACCTCCCGGGACGCCCATATGAAAGATCTTTGATACTCGAGCAGTATAATAGCCTTGCTGGCGAAAAAAACCAGCTACAGTTGGATGATCTGAAAGTGAAGGTTCACTACCTCTGTAACTGCCCACGACATGTTGGTTCGTAAGCACCCTGTTTGTTTCAGGATACAAACCGCTCATCAGGGAGGCCCTTGATGGTCCGCATAAAGGATATTGACAGTAAGCCCGGCTAAATTTAACTCCTTCATTGGCCAGGCGGGATAAATTTGGTGTATGATCCTCTATATCGATGTATGGCCCTATACTGGTGTTTAAATCATCAGAGATTATAAGTAAAACATTCATTTTCTCCTGGCCTGATACCCTCAAACTGGAGGTGCCGATGAGTAACCAAACTAAGATCGCTACATATTTTTTCAAAATCATTTTCCTGATATTGTCGTATTTTAAATATCCCCACTTACTTTTCTCTGAGGTTTACAGTTTGCCGATGAATCGACGTTCCGGAAAAGGATTGGAGTATTATCTGATCAAATATACTGAACGAAGGGATGCATTTCAAGAGCATCAGGGTGAACTATGCAAATTACAAGTTTTCCAGAAAGAGGTTAAAATTCCATCAATCATAATGGAATCTACATTTAGCAATCAGGATTTCATCATCTTTAACACGGTATATTAACCTATGCTCCTGGTCAATTCTCCTGGACCAGTAGCCTTTATATTTGTATTTAAGAGGTTCTGGTTTACCAATACCTGAATGAGGATTTCTGGCAATATCTTTTAGAATGTCATTTATTCTCTTCAGGATTTTCTTATTTGTTTTTTGCCAGTATAAGTAATCCTCCCAGGATTCGTCAACAAAGATATATTTCATTCCTCAATAAGTTCTTTGGGGAAGGAAGGTCCATTATTGAGTTTCTCAATGGCAGAATCGAGTCTGGTTTCATTAATATTTGATGATAATTCATGTTGCGTAGCTGCAAGGGAGTTATATTCATCCAATGAAATTATTACAACTCCATTATCTTTACCGCGATTAATAATCAAGGTTTCAAAGTTTTCTGTGACCCTATCCAGATATCTTTTTATATTTTTTCTAAAATCCGATATTGTTGTTGTTAACATAGTATCAAATGAATGGTACAAATATATGTACAAATATATGTACAATAATATTGCATTCCAAACATAACTATCGTTTTCATATTATTGTTAACTACAAAATTGGCTGCATGCCCCTTGACTAAATTCCGACATACTCGAGTTTGGGCTATTTTCCTCAAAATTTAGTGTAATCAAAGAAGCATGTGCATTCTTAATTATTAAAAACCATCTAGTTTACTCTAACTAGCGGTATTTACAGTTGATGAGGATGATTTTCAGCTTTGTCTAATGGGATTCCTTCGCTATAGGACAGTAAATCAAATTATAAATATAATACCATCGTTGGGGGCGATGGTATTATTGGAATTGAGCCTATTGAGGTGTAAAGGGAGTATGGATAGGTGTAATAATAGTGTTAAGGTAATTGGGATTCTATATCTGTTGTACCTGATTTAATTATCTATTTCTTTTTTACGATTAATAATATGAGCGTCATTCTATTTGTTTCAGACGCTAAATATTTTGATTTTCTAATTCTTAAGATTCACTATCTATCCTGGCTATTATGGATATCTTCTGAGTCGGATTTAAAGGATCGTTTGAGTAAACCATTACGGCTTTCTTCTGTTCTCCGGATCTGCCTTTAGAATCGAAGGTCACCTTTATTTTACTTGATTCACCGGGACCCAGATCTGATTTTTCAGGTCCAGATGCAGTACAACCGCAAGGCGCCCGGGGCAGGCTGATATGTAAATCCGACTTACCGGTA